>CAZZWW010000118.1:0-8257 GCA_964657815.1 Vulcanimicrobiota bacterium
GCGGCCAAGGCGCTGGCGCAGGCCGAGGCGGGCGCGACCGGCATCGAGGGCTTCGACGACTGGGCGCGCGAGCTCGTCGAGACCGGCTGGATGCACAACCATGCCCGCATGTGGTTCTCCTCGATCTGGATCTTCACGCTGCGGCTGCCCTGGCAGCTCGGCGCCGATTTCTTCCTCCGCCACCTCGTCGATGCCGACCCCGCCTCCAACACGCTGTCGTGGCGCTGGACCGCGGGCCTGCAGACCAAGGGCAAGACCTACCTCGCCACGGCGCAGAACATCGCCCGCTACACCGAGGGGCGCTTCGAGCCCAAAGGGCTGGCGACGCACGCCGAGGCGCTGCACGAGGATGCCGTCGTCAAGGTACGCCCGCTCGGCGAGGCACCCGCCATGCCCGAGGGCGAAGCGCTGCTGCTCGTCACCGACGAGGACCTGACGCCGGACTGGCTCGGGCGGCGCTTTACCCGCGCCGTCGTCGCGGGCGACACCGACGTCGGTCAGCACGGCCAGCGCGGCGCGCAGGCCGCGACCTTCGCCCGAGGCGCGCTCGACGATGCCGCGGCGCGGCTGCGCTCCGAAGGCGTGGAAGTGTCGCGCGCGGACGATCTCGCCGCCGCGCCGATCGTCGCCGCCGCCGAGGCGGCCGGCGCGCGGGTCGTGGTGACACCCTACGCGGCCGTCGGCCTCACGGCGACCCGGCTCGACGCGCTCGCGGACGACTTGGCCGAGGCCGGTCTCACGCTGGTCCGCCCGCGCCGCGGCTGGGACGAGGCCTTTTGGCCTCACGCCACGCGCGGCTATTCCCAGCTGCGCAACGCCATCCCGGAGGCGCTCGCCGCCGAGGGACTGCCGGCGTAATCGGCGCGGACGGATACGACACCTCTTGCAGAGGCGTCGGGGGCCTTGCGGGTCGCCGGGCTTGTCCACGGCGCGCTTCGCGTGATGGATGGAGCGCGGATCGGGCGATCAGGCGGCCCTTGCCGCGGTTCCTGAGCCTTCGCCGGTCTACCGCAAGGCGAAATCCACCGGCTGCAGCGGCGGCGGCAGCTCGGTCTCACCCAGCGCCGCCAGGATCTCGCGCTCTATCAGCCGCACCATGGCGTCGAGCGGCAGGTCGTTGGCCTCGGTGCCGAAGGGGTCCTCCAGCTCCGCGCCGAGCGCGTCGAGGCCGAAGAAGGTGTAGCCGACGATGGCGGTGGCGAGCGGCGTCGCCCAGCCGAGCGGCGCGGCGAGGCCGAACGGCAGCAGGCAGCAGAACAGGTATGCGGTGCGGTGCAGCAGCAGCGTATAGGCGAAGGGCAACGGCGCGCCCTGGATACGTTCGCAGGCGGTGTGCACACTGCTCATCGCCACGAGACGCGCATCGAGGATCTGATAGCGCCATTCCGACACCACGCCGCGCGCGACGAGGCTCTGGCAGAGTCGGCCGACCTCGAGCAATGCCGCGTCGGTGACGTTGGGCGCTGCGCCGACGGGAAAGCCTGCCGGCATCCAGGGCGCCGCCGCAGCGCGCTCGTCGCCGTCGCGCAGCCGCGCGGCGAGGGCGTGGGCGAAGCCGCAGGTCGCGCGCAGCATCGTCTCGCGTTCGGGAGCGGACGAGAAGGCGAGGCTCTCGCGCAGCAGGCAGCGCACTTCCACGATGAGCTGGCCCCATTGCCTGCGGCCCTCCCACCAGCGGTCGTAGCAGGCGTTGTTGCGGAAGCTCATGAAGATCGAGAGTGACAGGCCGACCAGCGTGAACGGCGCCGTGGCGAGCCGCGCGAAGACTTGCGGGTGGATCGTCGCCCATTCCGTCACGAGGCACGCGATCAGGGTGATGACCAGCAAGCGCAGCGCGATGACGCCGGCGATCGAGCCCTTGAGCGTGAACAACACGTCCCACAGGGTCGGCTTCGGGCGGATGATCATGGCATCATGGCCCCATCAGCCGTGCAGGCGAACGACGTTCCCCGACGGTACGGCGGGAGCGACGCCGAGCACGTGATCGATGGCCTGGAACAGCCGCGCCGGTTGGAACGGCTTGGCGACGATGCGCTCCTCGCCGACGGAGCGGATCGCGTCGAGATCGGCATAGCCGGTCACGAACAGCGTCGGCAGGCCCGGCCGCCGCAGCTGCGCCTCTCGCGCGACCTCGACACCGTTCATGCCCGGCATGGCGAAATCGACGAGCAGGACGTCGACCTTCTCGGTGCGGTCCAGCGCCTCGAGACCGGCGCCGCCGCTGCCGGCCTCGATGACGTGGAAGCCGGCCTCGCGCAGCAGATCCGCGGTGATCTCGCGCACGGCGGTGTCGTCGTCGACGAGCAGCACCACCATTCCCTCGCGACGCCGCGGCGCGAACGCGACGGTCGGGCTCGCGCTCTCCTGCCGCGCCTCGCGTCCGGCGCGCGGCAGGAACACCTTGACGGTCGTGCCGTCGCCGATTCTGCTCTCGATGCGAACGCCGCCGCCGGACTGCTTGGCGAAGCCGAGAACCTGGCTGAGGCCGAGGCCCGTGCCCTTGCCGACGTCCTTCGTGGTGAAGAACGGCTCGAAGGCCTTGGCTCGGACCTCGTCGCTCATGCCGTAGCCGGTGTCGCAGACGGCGACGACGACGTATTCGCCCGGCTCCGGCTCCTCCGGGCGGCGCGGAGGCCCGCGCAGCACGGCATTGCTGGTCTCGACGGTGAGGCTGCCGCCGACCTGCATCGCGTCGCGGGCATTGATCGCGAGGTTGAGGATCACCAGTTCGATCTGCGTCGGGTCGACCAACGCCGACCAGAGCTGGTCGGAAAGCACGGTCTCGATGCGCACCGAACCGCCCATCGTGCTCTGCAGCAGGTCGCGCAGGTTGCCGACCGCGCAATTGAGGTCGAGGGGCTTGGGCTCGAGGCGCTGACGCCGCGAGAAGGCGAGCAATTGCGCCGTCAGCTTGGCGCCGCGCTCCGCCGCCGCCTCCATGAAGCCCAGTCGGCGCTCAAGCTTTTCGGCGTTGGGCTGGTCCTTGATCCCGCGCTGCACGAAGCCGAGATTGCCGATGATGACGGTGAGCAGGTTGTTGAAGTCGTGGGCGACGCCGCTGGTCAGCTGTCCCACGGCTTCCAGGCGCTGCATCTGGCGCAGCGTGCCGGCGACGCGCTCGCGCTCCTCGATCTGGCCGACGAGCTGGCGGTTGGAGGCGGCGAGCTCTTCGGTCCGCTCGACCACGCGCTCCTCCAGCGTCTCGGTGAGCCGCCGCAGCTCGGCCTCGGCCTGGCGCCGCTCGGTCAGATCCTGCATGGCGCCGATCATGCGCATCGCCTTGCCGTCGGCGTCGCGCGCGATGAAGCCGCGGTCGAACACCTCGGCATAGCTGCCGTCGATGCGGCGGAAGCGGTAGTCGGCGCTCCAGCGCTGCGCCGCTCCGTCGATGGCGGCGTGGATGCTGTCGGATACGCGGCCGCAATCGTCGGGATGGATGTTGTCGGTCCACCCTTCGACCCCGGTCTCCAGCTTCGCGTGGCCGAAGAGCGTTTCCAGGCTCTCGTTCCATCGAACGCGGCCCGTGGCGAAATCCCAGTCCCAGATCGCGTCGCTCGTCGCGCGCGAGGCCAGGCGGTAGCGTTCCTCGAGTTCGCGGACGCGCTCGTCGGCGATCTTGAAGTCGTGAATGTCGGTGCAGGTGCCGAACCAGCGCGCGATCGCACCGCCGACGTCGCGCACGGGCTGGGCGCGGCCGAGGACCCAGCGGTACTCGCCCGAGCGGTGCCGCAGCCGGTACTCGATGTGGTAGGGCTCGCCCGTGGCCAGCGAGTGCCGCCACACGGCCCAGGCGCGCTCCTGGTCGTCGGGGTGGAAGATCCCGTTCCACGCCTCGCCGTCGGTCGATCCGTCGGGAACCCCCGTGTACTCGTACCAGCGGTGGTTGAAGTAGTCGTGGAAGCCGTCGGGCAGGGTCGACCAGATCATGTGGTCGATCGAGTCGGTGGTGGCGCGATAGCGCGCCTCCTGCTCGGCGATCCTGGCCTCGGCCAGCTTGCGGTCGGTGGCGTCGATCACGATGCCCGACAGCAGCAGGCGCTCGCCGCCGGCATCGTCGATGGCGTGGCCGCGCACTTCGGCCCAGCGCAGCGCGCCGTCGGCGCGGAGGAAGCGGTAGGTCGTCTCGAGATCGGCCGTGCCGTGGACCGCGGCGCGCACCGCCGCCTGGTAGGACGGCAGGTCGTCGGGGTGGATGGCGGCGATCAGGTCCTCGCGGCGGTACTCGGCCTCGGGCGGCCAGCCGTAGATCGCCTTGCAGGTCGCCGACATCGTCACCTGCTTGGACGGCAGGTGCAGCGTCCAGGTCCCGACCCGCGAGCCGTCGAGCACGAACTGCAGGCGGTCCATGGCGAGGCGGGCCTCGGCCTCGCTGCGGCGAAGCCCCTCGGTCTCGCGCTTCAGGGCGGCGAGGGCTTCGTCGTCATCTCGGTCGAAGGATTGCGGCATCCGCTCTCGTTCGGTCTTCGGTTCGGGCCATCGTCAGCCCATGGCGTCTCACCCCGAAATGGGCAAAACAAGGCATGGCCTCCCCGCGGCCCAAGCCTGCCCTCTAGTGGCAAGAGGTTGACGCAGCGTCAACGGCGGCCGCTCAGGAGCACTCCCCCGCGAGCCGATGCATGAAGGCGAGGCCGGCGTCGATCTGCTCCAGCGTGATGAACTCGTCGGGCTGGTGCGCCTGGCGGATCGAGCCGGGGCCGCAGACGATGGTCGGTATGCCGTTCTTCTGGAACTGGCCGGCCTCGGTGGCGAAGGGCACCGTGCCGACGGCGTTGGTGCGGGCGAGGCGCTTGGCAGGACCTCCGCCGCCGAGCCCTCGTCGGCGGCGAGACCCGGCACCTCGACGGACCGGTGCGTCTCGATCGAGGCTTCCGGCGCGTGCCGGGTCAGCCGCGGCAGCACGTGGCGGTCGGCGAAGGCCTCGATGTGGTCGATGGCGAGCCTGGGGTCGACGCCGGGCAGGCCGCGGAACTCCCAGCCGAAGCGGCACTCCCGTGCCAGGATGTTGCGCGCGTGGCCGCCCTCGATCGTGCCGACGTGCACGGTGGAGAAGCCCGGCTCGAACAGGCCCGAGGCGTCGCCCTCGTTCTCGAGCCGGGCCTGCAGGCGGTAGAGTTCGGTCACCATCGCGCAGGCGCCCTCGATGGCGTTGGCGCCCAGCGCCGGGTTGGAGGAATGCGCCTCCTTGCCGTGCACCGTCGTCACGTAGCTGGCGATGCTCTTGTGGGCGTTGACCACCTGCATCTCGGTCGGCTCGCCGACGATGCAGAGCGCCGGCTTCGGCAGGTCGACGCCGAAACGCGCGATCGTGTCGAGCGAGCCGAGGCAGCCGATCTCCTCGTCGTAGGAGAGCAGCAGGTGGATCGGCGTCCTCAGGCCGGCGTCGCGGAACACCGGCAGCATGGCGAGGCAGATCGCGTCGAAGCCCTTCATGTCGCAGCTGCCGCGGCCGAAGACCTTGCCGCCGTCCTCGCGCATCACGAACGGGTCGCTCGACCAGCGCTGCCCCTTCACCGGCACGACGTCGGTGTGGCCCGACAGCACGATGCCGCCGTCCACCTTCGGCCCGACCGTGGCGAAGATCGCCGCCTTGTCGCCTTCGGCGTTCGGGATCCGAGTGAACGCGATCCCCTCGCCGCCGAGATAGGCCTCCACCCGCTCGACCAGCGCGAGGTTGCTCTTGTCGCTGACCGTGTCGTAGCCGATCAGCGTTTCGAGCAGCTCGAGCGTCGCCGAGCGCGGGGTGCCGTCGCGGCCGCTCAATGCAGCACGCGGCGGGCTTGCGGCCGGTCGAGTGGGAACATCGGGATCTCGGCCTCGAAGGCCGCCCCGCCTTGCTCCACCATGCGGTAGGTGCCGGCCATGAAGCCGGACGGCGTCGGCAGCGGGCAGCCCGACGTGTAGCGGAAGCTCTCGCCGGGCCGGAGCACCGGCTGCTCGCCGACGACGCCCGCGCCGCGGACCTCCTCGCGGCGGCCCTCGGCATCGGTGATGACCCAGTGGCGATGCGTCAGCTGCACCTCGGTGGTGCCGGTGTTGGCGATCTCGACCGTGTAGGACCAGAAGAACGTGCCGTGCTCCTCGTCGGAGCGTTCCGGCTGGAATTCCGGCAGCACGGTGATCTCGATGTGGCGGGTCACGGCGCTGTACATGGCCTCGTCGGGGGTCGCGGCGTCGTCCTGGGATCTGGGCATGCCTCGGTTCTAGGAAGCGGATGCCGCTTTGGGAAGGGCCGGCCGGGCTCGCCATGGCCGGAGAAGCGATTGCTCGGCGACCGCAAAACCGTCACAGTCGGGACAATGAAGATTCTGGCGATCGATACGGCCTTGCCGGCAGTGTCGGCCTGCGTGCTCTCCGAGGGCGCGACGCGGGCCGAGGCCTCCGAGACGCTGGGCATGGAGCGCGGCCACGCCGAGGCGCTGATCCCGCTGATCGAGCGGGTGATCGGCCGCGTCGACGGCGGGTTCTCGACGCTCGACCGCGTCGCCGTCACCGTCGGTCCGGGCTCGTTCACCGGGCTGCGCGTCGGCATCGCCGCGGCCCGCGCCATCGCGCTGGCCTGGTCGATCCCCGCGGTCGGCGTGTCGACGCTGGCGGCGCTGGCGGCGCCGCTCATCCTCGACGAAGGGCAGGGCACCGTGGTGGTGGCGATCGACGCGCGCCACGGCCACGTTTATTTCGCCGCGTTCCATGCCGACGGCAGCATCTTCGTGCCGCCGCGCTTCGCCTCCAAGGAGGAGGCGATCGGCCAGCTCGGCGACGGCCCTCTGCGGCTCGCCGGCTCCGGCGCGCCGATCCTCGCCATCGAGGCCTGGCAGCGCGGCATGACGGCCGAGATCGTCGGCGACCGCATCGTGCCCGACATCAGCTTCGTCGCGCGCCTCGGCCTGCTGGCCGATCCACGCAGCGCGCCGCCGCGCCCGCTCTATCTCAAGGCGCCCGACGCCAAGCCGCAGGTCCCGCTGGCTTCGGTCGCGGCGACGGAGCCGGCCTGACGCCCATGTTCGGCTTGTTCGAGAAGAGCTTCGGACCCAACCTCGCCCGGCTTCGCGCGGAGCACGCGGAGGAGGCGGCGGGCGTCCATGCGCGCTGCTTCACCTATCCCTGGCCGGCCGACGACCTCGAGACGCTGCTCGCCGCCACCACGACCTATGCCGACGGCGCCTTCGGCAGGGCGGGCGAGGTCCAGGGCTTCATCCTGAGCCGGCTCGCCGCCGACGAGGCCGAGATCCTGACGATCGCCGTGAAGCCGAAAAAGCGGGGCCAAGGCATCGCCGGCAAGCTCATGCGCGCCAACATGGAGCAGCTGCAGGGAGCGGGTGCCAAGACCTGGTTCCTCGAGGTCGAGGCGCAGAACGTCGCCGCGCTGGCGCTCTACAAGCGCTTCGGCTTCGAGCGGGTGGGCGAGCGCAAGTCCTACTACCGCAAGCCCGACGGCGATGCCGCGCTGGCCTTCATCCTGCGCCGCAGCCTGCGCTGACGGCGGCGCGCGTTCGGCAAGCGACGTTCGGACGCTGCTCGAGCGGCATGCGGCGTCTTCATCATGCGGCGCGAGACCGCTTGCGGCTGTCTCCATGCATCCCCTACTCGGCACCTCGAACGCCGTGCGAGGGGGATGCGTGTCTTGAAGCCAGAAGCGAGGGGGCGCGCGGCGGCGCTGGACGGGCGCCGCGCCGCGAAGATGGCCAGCTCGTCTCACGCTTTCGTGCGCGGCAACACGGGTCAGTTCTACGAGTGGCTGGCGGCACTGCCGGCGCTGCCGGAGGGGCCGCCGGTGTGGATCTGCGGTGATTGCCACGTGGGCAACCTCGGCCCGATCGCCGACAGGAAGGGCCGCGTCGCCGTCCAGATCCGCGACCTCGACCAGACCACGATCGGCAACCCGGCGCACGACCTCGTCCGCTTGGCGCTGTCGCTGGCGAGCGTGGCGCGCAGCTCCGACCTCCCCGGCGGGACCACGGCGCGCATCGTCGAGGCGATGATCGAGGGCTACGAGTCCGCCTTGCTGTCGCTCGACCAAGAGGAGGCGGACGAACCCGCGACCGTCAGGACGGTGCGGCGCGAGGCGTTGGGGCGCAAGTGGCACCACCTCGCCAGCGAACGCCTCGGCGACGTCAAGCCGACGATCCCGCTCGGCAAGAAGTTCTGGGAGCTCGACGCCGACGAGACGTGGGCGCTCGGCCTGCTTCTCGACAGCCCCAAGGTGAAGGAGCTGATCCTGGCGCTGAACAGGCGCGGCGAGGGCACGAAGGTCGACCTC
>CAZZWW010000119.1:0-947 GCA_964657815.1 Vulcanimicrobiota bacterium
CGGCGAGCGCATCGTGTGGCGCCAAAGCCGCGGCGCGGCCGTTGGCCATCAGGAACTCGCCCGTGCGGCCGCGCGCCTTGGCGATCCGGTCGGGATAGGCCAGCGCCAGCAGCCGACCCGCCGCGTCGGGATCACCGTCGCGCTGCGCCTTGTCGCCTTCAAACCGTCCGGCCTCGCGGGCGAAACCGCGGGCGAGGCCGCGGGCCTCCTCCGCGCGCGGGCCGCGGTCTCGGCGGAAGCGGGCGACGCGGTCGCGCAGGTCGGCGCCGGCACCGCCGAGGCCGCGCTCCACGACGATCGTCGCGATCTCGGCCGCGAGCCGCGCCTCGCCGTCGGCAGCGGCCAGCACCACCATGCGGGCCAGGCGCGGCGGCAGCGCGAGCGCGCGGATCCTGTCGCCGTCGGCGGTGAGCGCGCCCTCGCCGTCGAGCGCGCCGATCGTTCGCAGCATCGCCCGCGCCTCGGCCAGCGCCGGCGCCGGCGGCGGGTCGAGCCAGAGCAGGTCGCGCTCGGGGTGGCGCGCGCCCCAGTGCGCGCAGTCCAGGAGCAGGCCGGAAAGATCGGCGGAGAGGATCGCCGGCTTGGCGAACGGCTCCAGCGCGCCGGTGCCGGCCTCCTCCCAGAGGCGGTAGCACAGGCCCGGCTCGGTGCGGCCGGCGCGGCCGCGGCGCTGGTCGGCGGCGGCACGCGACACGCGCTGGGTCTCCAGCCGCGTCAGTCCCAGCGCCGGCTCGTAGCGCGGCACGCGGGCGAGGCCGGAATCGACCACCACGCGCACGCCCTCGATGGTCAGCGACGTCTCGGCGATGGAGGTCGCCAGCACCACTTTTCGCGTGCCCGCCGGCGTCGGGGAGACCGCCGCGTCCTGGGCGCGGCGGTCCATGGCGGCGTAGAGCGGGGCGACGTCGACACCGGCCGGCAGGTCGCGGGCGGCGAGCCGCTCGGCG
>CAZZWW010000119.1:957-8219 GCA_964657815.1 Vulcanimicrobiota bacterium
CGCCCGATCTCGGCCTGTCCCGGCAGGAAGGCGAGGATCGAGCCCGGCTCCTCCGCCAGCGCGCGCAGGATGGCGCGCGTGACCGCGTCCTCGACGCGCTCGTTCGGGTCGCGGCCGAGGTAGCGCGTCTCGACGGGGTAGGCGCGGCCCTGCGACTCGATCACCGGCGCGTCGCCGAGGAGGCGCGCGACGCGGGCGCCGTCGAGCGTCGCCGACATGACCACGATCCGCAGGTCCGGGCGCAGCGCGCGGGCGTCGAGCGCCAGGGCGAGCCCGAGGTCGGCGCCGAGCGCGCGCTCGTGGAACTCGTCGAACAGCACGGCGGCGATCCCGTCGAGGCCGGGGTCGTCGAGGATGGTGCGCACGAACACGCCCTCGGTGACCACCTCGATCCGGCTGCCGGCGGCGGCGCCGCGCTCGAACCGCGCCTTGAGGCCGATCGAGCGGCCCAGCGGCTCGCCCAGCGTCGCCGCCATGCGCTCGGCCGCGGCGCGGGCCGCGAGGCGCCGCGGCTCGACGACCACGAGGCGGCCGGCCTGCGCCCAGGGCTCGTCGAGCAGGGCGAGAGGCAGCCGCGTCGTCTTGCCGGCGCCGGGCGGGGCGACCAGCACCAGCTCGGGCCGGGCGGCGAGCGCGGCGCGCACGGCCGGCAGCACGGCGTCGATGGGGAGCGGAGCGTCGGTGCGATTCACGCTGCGGCCATCGCGCGCGATCCATCCACGGTCAAGCAACGACGCTTCAGGTCTTGCCGGCTGCCTTTCCGCGGCGGCGCGGAAAAGCGCCTATTGCGGCAGCGCCGGCGCCCCCGGCCCGACCACCGGGATCGGGGTGCCCGGCGGCACGCCGGCGGCGACCAGCGGCGGCAGCTTGGCCTTGGGGTCGGGATAGGTCAGCTCCCAACCGCCGCCCAGCGCCTTGTAGAGCGCGACGAGGTCGGTGGAGACGTTGGTGGTGCTCTGCGCCTGCTGCTGCTGGGCGTCGAGCACGGTGCGGGCGTCGGTCAGCAGCGTGGTGAAGTCGGCGACGCCCTGCTCGTAGCGGGATCGCGCCAACGTCAGCGCCATCTTGGCGTGCTCGACCTGGGCGTTGAGCCGCTCGCGGCGGATCTGCTCGGTGCGGTAGGAGGTCAGCGCGTTGATCACGTCGTGCCAGGCGCCGAGCACCGCCTGGTGGTAGGCGATCGCCGCCGCCTGCTGGGTCTTCTCCTGCAGCACGAGGTTCGACTTCAAACGGCCGCCCTCGAAGATCGGGAGGGTCACGGAGGGGCCGATGTTCATGTATTGCAGCGAGGTGCCCTTGAACACGTCCTTGGGCGCCAGCGCCTGCAGGGTCGGGCTGCCGTTGAGGCGCACGCTGGGATAGAATTCGGCCACGGCGACGCCGATGTTGGCGGTGGCGGCGTGGAGGTTGGCCTCCGCCATGCGGATGTCGGGGCGGCGGCGCGCCAGCTCCGAGGGCAGACCGATGGGCACGACGGGCGGGTTCGGCGGCACGGCCTTGGGGTCGATCAGCTCCTGCGACAGGCCCAGCGGCGGCTGGTCGAGCAGCAGGCTGATCATGTTGATCTGCGTCAGCTCCTGCGCCTGCAACTGGGGGATCTGCGCCCGCACCGAGTCGACCTGCGCGGCGGCGGTCTCGACGTCGAGGCCGGTGACGAGGCCGTTGGTCTGCCGCACCTTGGTGATGCCGAGGATCTCCTCCTCGATCCTGAGGTTGTCCTTGACGATGCGCAGCTGCAGCTGCGTGCCGCGCAGGGTGACGTAGTCGCGCGCCAACTCGGCGTAGGTCGAGACCAGCGTGTTGCGGCGCATCTCCTCCATGCCGAGGTACTGCGCGTCGGCCGCCTCGATCTGCCGGGCGACGTGGCCCCAGAGGTCGAGCTCCCACGAGGCGTCGAAGCCGACGGAATAGTTGTTGAAGCCGGTGGTGATCTGGCTGGCGCTCGACGAGCTCGAGCTGCTGCCGCTGGAGGACGTCAGCGACTGGATCGGAACCAGCTTGAACACGCTGTTCTGGCTGAACGCCTCGCGATAATCGGAGGCGGTCCCGTTCACCGTCGGCAGCGCCGCGGCGGCGGTCGAGGCCACCTGGGCGCGGCTCTCCGCGACGCGAAGCGTGGCGGTCCTGACGTCGAGGTTCTCGTCGAGGACCCGCGCCTCGAGCCGGGACAGCACGGGGTCGCGGAAGATGCGCCACCACTGCGCCTCGGTCACCGCGCTCGAGGTGCCGGCCAGCACCGGCACGGGGGAGCGCACGGCCTTGCCGGTGTCGAGGAAATTGCGGCTGTCGGCCGTGGCCGGGATCGGCGGCACGAAGTTCGGGCCGACGCAGCCGGCCATCGCCGCCGCGGCCGCCAGCACCGCCATCGTCGCGGAAACGCGCCTCGTCCCGCCGTCCGTCCGCACGCGTCGCATGGTGCTCAAACAAGACCGTAGCGGGCGAAATGCAAGCGCCGAGGGCCTGCTCGGGTGGGACGGCGCGGCCAAAGTCGTCCGCTGTCGCAAATATGTCGGGCGCATCAGTGCGCGCCGCCGCCGCCGCCGCTCGCCTTCTTCTTGGAGATGAAGAAGCAGAACGGCACCACCATGAAGGCGAGCACGGACGTGTAGAGGAACACGTTGGAATAGGCGAGCACCTGGGCCTGAATGCGATAGGTCTGGAACGTGTGCGACACCGCCTGGTCGTGGAGGGCCGCCGGCGCCCGGCCCAGCGAGCGCAGCCCCGCCTCGGTCTGCTGGACGAGGTTGTTGTAGCCGTTGCTCAGCGGCGACATGAATGTCGAGAGATGCGCCTGGTCCGCCTGCGTCCGCTCGATCACGAGCGCGGAGGACGCCGAAATGCCGACGGCGCCGAGCACGTTGCGGAACATCGAGAACAGCGCCGCACCGTCCGGCCGGTATTTGCGCGGCAGCGTCAGGTAGGCGATCTGCGAGATCGGCACGAAGAGGAAGCCGAGCGCCGCCGTCTGCGCCGAGCGCATGAGGACGAGCGTCCTGAAGTCGATCTGCGGCACGAGCCCGGCCGAGTAGAGCAGGGCGATCCCCATCAGCGTGAAGCCGAACATCACGACGTAGCGCGTCTGCACGTACTTCATGATGCGCATGACGATGGGAATCAGGATGATGACGACGATGCCGCCGGGCGACAGGATCAGCCCCGAACTGTAGGCGTCGTAGCCCAGCACCTGCTGCGAGAACATCGGGATGATGACGGCGCTCGAATAGAGGATCATGCCCATCGCGCCGATGAGCACGCAGCCCATCGTGAAGTTCTTGTCCTTGAACACCTCGAGGTTGACGATCGGCTTCTTGGCGGTGAGCAGCCAGCAGATGGCGCCGAAGATGCCGAGGAAGGCGAGCACGCCCATCGTGGTGATGAACCTGGAGCCGAACCAGTTGTCGTCCTCGCCGCGATCCAGCATGACCTGGAGGCTGCCGAGGCCGAGGGTGATCAGCGACAGGCCGATGTAGTCGATGCCGCGCACCTTGCGCTTCTGCTTGGCCTTCTCCCACGGCGGGTCCTGCACCACGAAGAAGTTCACGATCACGGCGAAGATGCCGACGGGGATGTTGACGAAGAAGATCCAGCGCCAGCCGTAGTTGATCGTGAGATAGCCCCCGAGCGTCGGTCCGAGCACGGGCGCGACGATGGTGGCGATGGCGGTGACTCCGAAGGCGGCGCCGCGCTTGGCCGGCTCGAACGTGTCGAGGATGATCGACTGCTGGTTGGGCTGCAGGCCGCCGCCGAACAGGCCCTGGAAGGCGCGGAAGATGACGATCTGCGCCAGGCTCTGCGAGATCCCGCAGAGGAACGAGCAGAGGGTGAACATGGCGATGCAGATCAGGAAGTAGCGCTTGCGGCCGATCGTGTCGGAGAGCCAGCCGGAGATGGTCAGCACGATCCCGTTGGCCACGAGGTAGGCCGTCAGCGCGTAGTTCGCCTCGTCGTTCGAGACGGCGAGCGATCCCGCGATGTAGGGCAGGGCGACGTTGACGATGGTGGTGTCGAGGATCTCCATGAAGGCGGCGAGCGTCACCGCGACGGCGATGATCCAGGGGTTGACCGAGGGGCGCCAGCCCTTGCCGGGCTCCGGGGCGGCGCCGCCTTTCGTGCCCTTGCGGACTTTGCCGCCAGCGCCGTCGCCGGCGGGCGTCTTGTCGCCGCCGGCCGGGGCGCCGTCGTCCGGCGCGGGGCTCATTCCACCGTCACCGTGGGCTCGACGCTGATGCCGAGCGGCAGCGGCACCGTCGGGTCCAACCCGGAGTCGATGATGATCTTGACTGGAACGCGCTGCACGATCTTCACGAAGTTGCCGGTCGCGTTCTCGGCCGGGAAGGCCGAGAATCGCGAGCCCGAGCCGAGCTGGATCGAGTCGACGTGGCCGCGCAGGTCGAGGTCGGGGTAGGCGTCGACCGAGATCTTGACGCTCTGCCCCGGCCGCATGAGGTCGAGCTGCGTCTCCTTGAAGTTGGCCGTGACCCAGACGTCGGGCGAGACCAGCGCCATGATCTGCTGGCCGGTCTGGACGTAGTTGCCCTTGTCGACCTGGCGGCGCGTGACCCAGCCGTCGGAGGCGGCGCGCACCACCGCGTAGCTGAGGTTGAGGTTGGCCTGGTTGAGCCGGGCCTGCGCCTGCTCGATCATCGCCGACTGGTTGCGGACGTTGGCCTCGATCTCGCCGATCTGCTGCGCCACAGGCTCGGCCTGCACGACGCGCGCCTGCATGAGCAGCACCTGCGCCTGGGCGTTCTGCAGGTTGGAGGTCGCGGCGTCGACCTCCTGCTGCGTCGTCGCCTGCTTGGGCAGGCTCTTCTGGCGGGCGTAGTCGGCCTGGCGCTGCGCCAGGCTGGCCTTGGCGGCGGCGAGGTTGGCCTGCGCCACCTGCAGCGCGGCGGGGAAGTTCTTCTTGGCGACCTCGGCGGCGAGCTGCTGCCCGGCGAACTGCGCCTTGGCGGTGTCGAGCTGCGCCTGGGCCTGGTCGCGATCGTCGATGAAGGAGCGCGGATCGATGTGGATGAGGGCCTGGCCCCGCTTCACGAACTGGTTGTCGGCGACGTCGAGCGACACCACGCGCCCGGCGATCTGCGGCGCGATGTTCTGCACGTAGCCGTCGGTATAGGCGTCGTCGGTGTCAACGACGGTGCGAGACGAGAGCCAGTAGTACACCGCGCCGAGCACCAGCAGCGCCAGCACGAGGAGCGCGATCAGAAGGACGAAGGGTCGGCGCTTCTTGCGCGTCTCCTGGTCCTTGCGGCTGTCCTCGTCTTCGCCGTCGTCTTCGTCGTCCGCGTCGGCCTGCTCGCCGTCGTTCGATGCCGCGTCGGCCTGATCGTCGTGGCGGGGCTGCTCGTGCTGCGGCTTCTCGGCCGCGTCGCGACGGGTCTTAAGCTCGCCGTCGTCCGGCGCGTCGTCGTGCTCGTTGCCGCTCATGGTTCAACGCCATCCAAGGCTGTCGTCCGTCCAGTGTCCAGGGTTGCCGCATGGGGAATTAGATGCTTTTGTGCGCAGCGGCAACCGAACCCGTCGGTTCGCATAATAAGCAGGTAGGCGATGGTCGCGTCAACCGCGCAGCTCCATCCGGTCGTCGCGCCGATCCCTCGCGGCGAAAAGCGCCGGCGCGAGATCGCCGTCGTCGCCGAGCGGGTCTTCTTCGAGACGGGTTTCGCCGAGACCACGATGCAGGCGATCGCCGCGCGCGCCGGCGCCTCCAAGGAGACGCTCTACCGCCACTTCGGCAGCAAGGAGGGGCTCTTCGCCGAAATCGTCTCGGAGCGGGCGAAGTGCTGGCTCGAGGACCTCGACGAGAAGTTCTCCACGCCCGGTTCCGTCGCCGAGGTCCTGCGCACCATCGGCATGAAGATGCTCGAGAGCATCCTCGAGGAGGATGCCGTCTCGCTCTTCCGCACTGTGGTGGCGGAGAGTGTGCGCAATCCGGAGCTCGGGATCCTGTTCATGGCCGCCGGACCGGATCGCGTCCGCGGCCGCCTCGGCGAGTTCCTGGCGGCGGCGACCTCGCGGGGCGAGCTGCAATGCGTCGACGCGGCCGGCGCGGCGCGCATCTTCATCGGTGCGGTCGTGTCGAGCTTCCATCTCGGCCGCCTCACCCTGGCCGAGCCGCCGCGCATGACCAAGCCCGAGATGCGCGCGCACGTCGACGAGGTGGTCGCGATGATGATGGCGCGGTACGCGAAGGGCTGAGGCCGATGGCTGCCGTGCCACGTCGCACATAGACAGTCGAAACCCCTATCGATCAATTCTGATGCCTGTGCAATACAAGTACGGTCGATCGCTGCCTGCGCTTTCTGGCACTTGCCCGCATCAGAGACTTGAAGAACGCCGCCGCTTGCGACATAAGCCTCGCCGTCGCGGCGCATGGGGCGTCCGACCGGAGATGAAACCCGTGACCGTCGCATCCGCACTTTCGCGCGCGATCGATCAAGCCGCCGGCCAGCGCCGCGCGGTGACGGGTCCGCTCGTGCGCATCTCGCACGTCTCCTTCGCCGAGAGCGCCTACGCGCTCCCGCGTCTGGCCTGCTGGAGCAATTTCGGCATGGACCCAGACACGCTCGCCCCATCCCGGCGGCCGCCGACGCCCTAGCGTCGAAGCGCACCGACCGGATCCTCCAAGCCCCGGTCGAACAAACCCCTGAAACAGCGCTGGTCAGCGCAGCGGGTCTCGATCGAGCCAAAGCTCTCCGAGGCCTGCCATGATCGCCCTCGTCGACATCACCGAGACGCTCGCGCGTCCGGCGGCTCACGCCTATTCCGCGACGCCTTCGGCGATCGACCGCGGTGGTCTGCCGTGGGACGACCACCAGCGCGCGTGGATTCTCGACCTGCGCGCCCGCGGCCTCACGGCCGAGGCGGTCGCCACGGCGCTCGGCCGCTCGGTGGAGACGATCTACGCGCAGTACCAGCTGCTCGGATCGCGCGTCTTCGTGCGGCGCACCTGGAGCGCAGGGGATGCCGCGCGCGCGATCGCCCGGGCCGAGGCCGGCGAGCCGCTCAAGGTCATCGCCGCGGACTACGGCCGCTCGCTGGACCAGCTGCGCGGCATGTTCGAGACCCGCGGCTACCGCCCGCGGCGGCGCGCCGACTGGGGCGCCGACGAGCTGGCGACGCTCCGGGCGCGGCTCGCCGCCGGCGACACCTGCGTCGTGGTCGGAGCGGCGCTGGGCCGCTCCGCCGCCTCCGTGCGGCAGAAGGCCAGCGCGCTGGGTCTCGAGCTCGCGGTGCGTTCAGGGCCGCCGCGCGGCACGCGG
>CAZZWW010000120.1:0-8171 GCA_964657815.1 Vulcanimicrobiota bacterium
GCGCAGGTCGTCAAGCAGGATCGCATCCTGCGCGAACTCGCCCCCGCGCCCGGCGTCGGCGTCCTCGAGATCGGCTTCGGCTGGGGCGGCCTCGCCGAGCGCATCCTGGACGCCGGCGCGCGCGTCACCGGCGTGACGCTGTCGCCGGCGCAACTGGCGTTCGCCAGGGACCGGCTGGCGACGCAGGTGGCCGATGGCAGCGCCGACCTGCGCCTGCAGGACTACCGCGACGTCCAGGGCACCTACGACCGCATCGTCTCGATCGAGATGATGGAGGCGGTCGGCCGCGCCTACTGGCCGGACTATTTCGCCACGATCCGCGACCGTCTCGGCCGCGACGGCCGCGCCGTGCTGCAGGTGATCACGCTCGACGAGCGCCGCTACGAGAACTACCAGCATCAGGTCGACTTCATCCAGCGCTACATCTTCCCCGGCGGGATGCTGCCGACGCCGACCATCATGCGCGAGCAGATCGCCGCCGCCGGTCTGAAGCTCGTGGCGAGCTTCAGCTTCGGCGAGAGCTACGCCCGCACGCTCGCCGAATGGTCCAGGCGCTTCGCGGCCGCGCTGCCGCAGGTCGGGGCGATGGGCTACGACGCCCGCTTCCAGCGGCTGTGGGCCTACTATCTCGCCTATTGCGAGGGCGGCTTCCGCGCGGGCGTGCTGGACGTGGGGCTGTACACGATCGAGCACGCGTGAGGTTCGACACTTGTCATTCCGGGGCGCCGCAGGTGAACCCGGAACCTATTGCCGATGCCGGCAAGGAGGTCGTTCGGAGAGTACAATGGGTTTCCGGGTTCCGCTTCGCCGCTCTTAAACGACAGCGGTTGAAGCCAAACTGCTGCTACACCGGCACCGCCCCGAACTCCGTCTTGACGCGCTCCGCCTCGACCTGGATCGCCTTCCGCTCGGCCGGCTTGAAGCGCGACAGCGTGCGATAGGGCATCGCCATGCGCATGTTGCCGCCGAGCTTCGTCTCGTTGCGGATCATGAAGTCCCAGTAGAGCGCGTTGAACGGGCAGGCCTCGGGTCCGATCCGCTGCTTCACGTCGTAGCGGCAGCGCCCGCAATAATCGCTCATGCGGTTGATGTAGGCGCCGGAGCCGGCGTAGGGCTTCGAGCCGATGATGCCGCCGTCGGCGAAGGTCGCCATGCCGTGGACGTTGGGCAATTCGACCCATTCGTAGGCGTCGGCGTAGACGACCATGTACCAGTCGTTGATCGCGTCCGGGTGCACGCCGAGCAGCATGGCGAGGTTGCCGGTCACCATCAGGCGCTGGATGTGGTGGGCGTAGGCGTGGTCTCGCGTCGCCGTCACCGTCTCGCGCACGCAGGCCATGTCGGTCTCGGCCGACCAGTAGAACCACGGCAGCTTGCGGTTCGCGCCGAGCGCGTTCAGCGCCTTGAACGCCGGCATCTTCAACCAGTAGATGCCGCGCATGTACTCGCGCCATCCCAGGATCTGGCGGATGAAGCCCTCGACGGCGTTGAGCGGCGCGCGTCCGGCGCGGTACTCGGCCTCGGCGCGGCGGCAGACGTCGAGCGGGTCGATCAGGCCGAGGTTCATCGCCGCCGAGATGATCGCGTGCCACATCCACGGCTCGCCGGCGACCATCGCGTCCTGGTAGTCGCCGAAGCCCGGCAGGATGTCGGCCATGAAGCCGGCGACGATCGGCTCGGCCTCGGCCGGCGTGGTGGCGTAGCCGAAGCCCTCCAGCGTGCCGAAATGCTCGGGGAACAGCCGCGCCACGTCGGCGATGGCGCCTTTGGTGTCGTCGTTGGGCGCGATGAAGCGATGGTGCGGCGGCTTCAGCCGCTTGGGCATCGCCTTGCGGTTCTCCTTGTCGAGGTTCCAGGCGCCGCCTTCCGGCTTGCCGTCGGCGTCCATCAGCAGGCCGTAGCGCCTGCGCATCTCGCGGTAGAAGAACTCCATGCGGAGCTCCTTGCGGCCCTCGGCCCAGGCGGCGAACTCAGCCGGGGTGCAGAGGTAGCGGTCGTCCTCGCGGATCTCGAACGGCACGTTGGACTGGGCGGCGAAGCCCTCGAACGCCTCCATCAGCCGATATTCGCCCGGTGCTGTCACCACCACGCGATCGTGCCCTCCCTCGCCCAGCGCACGACGCACCTCGCCGAGCAGCGAGCCGGTGTTGCCGGCATCCTCGAAGCCGACGTAACGGACCTTCGCCTTCGCCTCACGCAAGCGCCCGGCGAAGCCGCGCATGCCGGCGAAGACCAGCGCGATCTTCTGCTTGTGATGCTTGACGTAGCCGGTCTCGTCGCCGACCTCGGCGAACAGCACGGTGTCGCGCGTGACGTCGAGGTCGCGGAGCGAGGAGAGGCGACCATCGGAGATCTGGTCGCCGAGGACGAGACGCAGGACGCCGGGCACGTTGGATCCTTGAAGAAGTGGCGGGACGCGATGCGCGTATACGCGACGGCGACCGCCGCCGCCCCTGCGACCCGTTGCCGTGAGGTCAGCCGCGAGGCGGCCCCGCCCAGAACGCCTCGTCGGTGATCTGGGCGAGCGTGAAGGGCGCGGCTTCAGGGAACACGCTCAGGTCGATCTGTGTCTCGCCAGCCGCTTCCCTGCGGGCGTCGGCGTAGGCGCTCTCGAACAGCTGCTGCCGTCTCGGCTTGAGGCCGGGATTGTCGCGCAGCACCCTGGCCGCATGCAGGCGCTCGCGGATGATCGTGTTGGTCCAGCTCCGGCTCGCCGCCCGCTCGGGCTGCACGAGGCGCTCGAGCTGATGCAGGCAGATCAGCCGGTAGGCGGATTCCAGCGCCGCGGCTTCCGATCGCCCCAAGGTCTCGATCTCCTCGACGAGGTTCGCGACGTCGACCTCCTCGAACGAGCCGGCGCGCATCAGCTCGGCCTGGCGCCGTGTCCAGGTGTAGAAATCCCGTGCGTGGAGGTCGTCTTCGCTCCCCCGACGGGCTTCCTGCGGACGGGCGGTCTCCATGGCGGCGGTCCTGCGCTGTATCAGGAGGTTACGGCCGACGCGCTCCCCTGTCCATCGCGTCGCGTGTGGCGCCGGAAACACGTGCTCCGGCATACGTTTCCGTGATCGCCCGGGGCCATGGTTCCGCCGTATGCGCCGCCTGAAAAGCCTCCTATGAGCAGACACAGACGCCAGCGGGCGGCACGATGGCCGGCCGCGCCGGCGCCGGGGGCGCGCGTGCGTGGGACGGGGATGACGGCTCGCCGGGTGACGGGGATGCTCGGCGCGGCGCTCGCGCTCGCCGGTTGTGTGCCGAACGCGACCGTCCCCGACCCCAAGCTCGACGTGCCGTCGACCTACCGCTATTCCGACGCCTCCGGCGGCCTGCGCGACCACGCCGTCGACTGGTGGTCGCAGTTTCATTCCGCCGAGCTCACCCAGTTCATGGAGGAGACGGAAGTCTCCAACCTTTCCATCGCGGCGGCGATCGGCCAGCTCGAGCAGGCCGACGCGGCGGCGCGGATCACCGGCGCGGCGCTGTTCCCGTCGATCACGGCGAGCAACACGGTGAGCCGCAGCCGCTCGGGCTCGGGTTCATCGAGCTTGGGGACGTCGACAGGCACCGGGTCGACGGGCACGAGCGGCACCGGTTCGACGACAGGAAACGGGACGGCCTCCGGCACCAATTCTTTGCCGAGTTCGGGAAGCAACGGAGCCGTCGGCAGCGGCACGACCATGAACACCGGCACGACGAGCACGACCTCGAACTCGGGGAGTTCTTCGGTTATCACCAGCTCCAGCGGCACGAGCCTCGTCTCGTCTATCGCGGCGAGCTACCAGCTCGACCTCTGGGGCAAGAATCGCGCGGCCTACAAGGCGGCTCAGGACACGGCCACGGCCAACCGGTGGAACCGGCAGACGGTCCAGCTCACCGAGTTGGCCACCGTCGCCAACACCTATTTCAACGTTCTCGCGGCGCGGGAGCGGGTGCGCTTCGCCCGGCAGGACGTCACGGACTCGACCCGTATCCTGAAGCTCATCCAGGATCGCGAGAAGGCCGGCACGGCGACCGCGCTCAACGTGGCGCAGCAGGCGGCGCTCGTCGCCAACCTCAAAGCCTCGATTCCGCCGCTGGAGGTCATCGCCGACCAGAACGTGATCGCCCTCGGCATCCTGCTCGGACGAACGCCGCAACGTGTGTTCGTCAAGGGCACCAGCGTGCTCGACGGTACCGTTCCCCGGCCTCAGCCCGGCATTCCGTCCGAGGTGCTGACGCAGCGTCCCGACGTTGAATACGCCGAGTACAACCTCTCCGCCGCCCACGCCAACCTCGTGTCGGCGCGCGCCGCCTTCTTCCCGCAATTGAACCTGACGGCGCAGGGCGGTTTCTCCAGCACCGCGCTGTCGACGCTGTTCTCGCCGTCGTCGGCGTTTTCGTCGATCGCGCTAGGCGTGACCCAGCCGATCTTCGACGCCGGACAGCTGCGCGGACAGTTCGACGAAAGCAAGGGGCAGCAGGACGTGCTGCTGGCCGACTACCGCCTTGCCGTGATCACTGCCTTCTCCGATGTCGACAAGGCGCTGGTGGGTCTCAAGCGTTACGCGGAGGAGGAGAAGCTGACGCGCGAGTCGCTCGACTCTTCGCGGTTGGCGCTCAAGCTGTCCGAGGAGCAGCTGAAGAGCGGAATCCTCGACGTGGTGACCCTGCTGCAGACCGAGCAGACGCTGTTCACGACGCAGGACACGCTGGTGCAGGTGCGCCTGCTGCGGCTGACCCAGGCGATCGCGTTGTACCAGGCGCTCGGTGGCGCCTATGCGGGAAAAGGGTCGGTGCGCAAGGCAAAACGGGCGATCTGACGGAAGATCGAGCCTTCTGTCGCGGGGCGGGCGATGGCCGAAAGCCGTGGTGAGAGGTCGCGCTCCGCTGTCGGGCTCGTAGGCCCGCCAGCCGATCTGAAAAAATGAAGCGGTAGCCCTTTCGCCATGCTTCGCGTGAATCCCCTCCCCCGCGACGCTCCGCGAAGGAGGATCGGTGCTACCGGCGGATGCCGAGGCGTTCGATCAGGGCCTTGTAGCGCGGCTCGTCCTTGCGCTTGACGTAGTCGAGCAGCTGGCGGCGCTGCGACACGAGCTTGAGAAGCCCGCGGCGCGAATGGTTGTCCTTGGTGTGGGTCTTGAAGTGCTCGGTGAGGTTGGTGATGCGCTCGGTGAGGATCGCCACCTGGACCTCGGGCGATCCGGTGTCGCCGTCCTTCAGCGCATAGTCGGAAATCACCGTCTGCTTGCGTTCTGCCGTGATCGACATCGGGTGTCCTTTCGGTTGGAAACGAGGCACGAAGCCTCGGGAGCCGCCCGGCCGGGATGTCGTCCAGCAGGGTGGCGGAAGCCGCGGTGGTTCGCATGGCCGGCGCACGAAGGCAAGAACGTCGACGGTCTTCCACGAGGACGGGCGTCCAGCAGACGGTCTGCCGGACGCCTTCGTCGATATCAATAGCGGTTGTTGGTGGCGCCGTTCGTGCCGGTCGGATCGTTGCCCTTCGCTGCGCTCTCCGCGGCTCCGCCCGGCTGCCCGGCCGCACCCATTCCTGGCGACGCCGTGCTGGTGCCAGTTGCGCCCGCGCCGCTTCCGGTCGTTCCCGTCTCGGCCGCGCCACCGTTGGCCCGCGAGGCGCCGCCGCCGCCCAGCGTCGTCGCGCTCTGCGCGTAGACGCTCGGCGCCGCCGAGGTCAGCAACGCCGCGCCGAGGACGAGAGTCTTCAAAGACTTGTTCATGATTGCTCCTTACAAAGAGCCGTCCCAACACGACACCGAGCAAAAAGTTCGTCAATGCGGCGACCGCAGCCGGTATCCTACGCCCGTCTCCGTCAGCACCAGGCTCGGCTGCTCGGGCACCCGTTCGATCTTCTGGCGTAGCTGGCGGACGTAGACGCGAAGCTGCTGCGGATCGGTGGTCGGTCCCCAGATCGTGCGCAGGATGAAGGCGTGGGTCAGCACCTTGCCGGCATGGACCACGAAGAGCCGCAGCAGGTCGTATTCCTTGGGGCTGAGCTTCACCTCGGAGCCGTCCCGGCGCACGACGCGGCGGACGAGATCGACGCCGAGGCCTTCGAGCTCGAACAATGCCGGGGCGCCCTCGCCCTGGAGGCGGTGGCGCAGGGCGGTGCGCACGCGGGCGACCAACTCGTTCATGCCGAAGGGCTTGGTGACGTAGTCGTCGGCGCCGCCGTCGAGCGCCTGCACCTTGCCGCTCTCGTCGTCGCGGCTCGAGAGCACCAGCACGGGGGTGAGGTCGCCGCGGCCGCGCAGGGTGCGCAGCACGTCGAGGCCGTTCACGTCGGGCAGGCCGAGGTCGAGGATGACGAGGTCGAGGTGGCCCTCGGCGAGGGCGGCCAGCGCCGCGGTGCCGTCGGCGGCCTCGACGATGTCGTAATCCTGGGTGGCGAGACCGGTGCGCAGCAGGCGGCGGATCGCCGGCTCGTCGTCGACGACGAGGATGCGGGTGCGGCCCGCGCTCACCTCGGAGGTCTCAAGTCGGCACCGGCAGGCGGATCGTCAGCACGGCGCCCCCGCCGGCCGTGCTGCCGGCGGTCACCGTGCCGCCCATCGCTTCGATGAAGCCGCGGGAGATCGCGAGGCCGAGGCCGGTGCCGGGGCGGACGTGGTCGCCCTTGCGCACGCGATGGAATTTCTCGAACACCGCCTCGCGATCTCCCACCGGGATGCCCGGCCCATCGTCCGATACCGTGAGGTTGAGGGTGAGGCCGTCGCGGCGGAGGTCGACCGCCACGGTGCCCCCGTCGCCGGCATATTTCGCGGCATTGTCGAGGATGTTGAAGAGCGCCTGCTCGAACAGCACGGGGTCGAGCCGCAGCGGCGGCAAGCCCGGCGCGATCGCAATCTCCACCTTGCACGTCGCGAGGATGCGCGCGGCGCGCGCGAGCGCCGTGCTCACGGCCTCGCCGACGTCCACCTCCGTCAGGTTGGGCGCCACCGCGCCGGCCTCGAGCTTCGTCATGTCGAGGAGGTTGGCGATGAAACGGTTGAGGCGCTCGGCCTCCTCGACGATGGTGCCGACCAGCGCGCCGCGTCCCGCGTCGTCGAGGGCGCCGCCGAAATCGCGGATGGTGGTGGCGGCGCCGAGCACCGAGGCCAGCGGCGTGCGCAGGTCGTGCGAGATCGACGTGAGCAGCGCCGAACGCAGCTTCTCGGTCTCGGCGGTGCGGCGCGCCCGCGCGAGGTCCTCGGCCAGCGACACCCGCTCCACGGCAAGCGCGCCCTGGTCGAGCAGCGCGTCGAAGAGCCGGTGCCCCTCGGGCGTCAGCAGCGCGCCCGTCTTGTCGGCGTCCAGTCCCACAACGCCGACAGGACCGCGGCTGGTGCGCAGCGGGGCGAAGTAGCGCGGCGCGCCGGGCAGCGTGTCGGCGCCGCGTCCGGCCGGCGTGTTGCGTTCCCACGACCATTGCGCCGCGGCGAGGTCCTTGTCCGCGAGATCGTCCTCGGGCGGGTAGCCGGCGCGCACGGCGAGGCGCCCGTCTTCGGGCAGCAGCACCACAACGCGGACCTCGAGCATGGAGGCGATCTGGTAGACCGTCGCCCAGAGCACGTCGTCGGTGCCGACGCAGGCGGCGAGCTTGCGCGAGAAGGCGTAGAGCGCCTCGGTGGTGCGGGCGCGGGTGCGGGCGATCGTCGCCTGGCTGCGCACCCGCGCGGTGAGGTTGGAGACCAGCACGGCCACCAGGGTGAAGAAGAACAGCGCTGCGACGTTGGAGGGATCGGCGATGGTGAAGGTGTAGAGCGGCGGCAGGAAGAAGAAGTTGAAGGCCAGCGTCGACAGCACCACGGCGAAAAGCGAGGGGTAGAGCCCCGCCGAGATCGCCGTGCCGACGACGGCGGTGAGGAACACGAGGTCGATGTTGGTGCCGCCGAGCAAAGGCTTGATCAGCTCGGCGACGCCGAGCGCCGCCGCGACCATCGCCGCCGCGCCGGCGTAGGGCGAGACGTGGTAGCCTTTGTCCGCGACGCCCCTCGGGCCGCCGCGCGCGGGCGCGCCATCGTCGCGCACGGCGAGGACGTGGACGCTGATGTCGCCGGCGCGGCGCACCAGGTCGAACACCACGGAGCCGTTGAGCCACTCGAACCAGCGCGGCCGCTTGGCCTTGCCGATGAGGATATGCGTGACGTTGTGCTCGCGCGCATAGGCCAGCACGTCGTCGGCGACGCGGCGCCCGCCGG
>CAZZWW010000121.1:0-8159 GCA_964657815.1 Vulcanimicrobiota bacterium
CTGACCGTAACCCGGCTGCTGCCCGTAGCCCGGAGGCGGTGCCTGGGTGCTACCCTGGTTCCACACGGGAGGACGCCCCGCCGGCACCGGCGCGCGCGACGCCGCGGCCGCACCGCCACCGAAGATGCTCGACAGGAAGCCGCCGCCGCCTTGGCCCTGCTGCTGGCCGCCCTGCTGCACCTGCTGCTCGAGGTTCTCGATGTGCTGGTTGGCCGCCTGCAGCGCCTGCTCCTGCACGATCACCGCCTGGGTCAGGAAGTAGGGCGAGTAGGGCTGCTGGCGGACGTTGTCGGCAATCAGGCGATCCGCCTCGGGGTCGCGCTGCGCGGCCGCGTTGTTGCGCATGCGGTCGAACACGCCCTGCAGCAGCTGGCGCTCTTCGGGTGACATGGTTCTCTCCCAGGCTCGGCGACCCCTGTGGCCGCGTCCGGGCATATGGGGCCGCCCGCCGCGGGCTGGAAGGGCGCGGCCTTGCCCCGATGGTCGACCCCCGCTAGGAGACGGCCCTCCCCGAGAGACCTCTATGAGCGACCCCAACAAGCAGCTGGCGCGGCTGCCGCGCGGCTTCGGCGACCGCGGCACCACCGACATCGCCGCGACGCACCGCATGCTGGAGACGATCCGCCGGGTCTACGAGCTCTACGGCTTCGAGGCCGTCGAGACGCCGATGGTCGAGTTCACCGAGGCGCTCGGCAAATTCCTGCCGGACCTCGACCGGCCCAACGAGGGCGTCTTCTCCTTCAAGGACGACGACGAGCAGTGGCTGTCGCTGCGCTACGACCTGACCGCGCCGCTGGCCCGCTACGTCGCCGAGAACTTCGACAGGCTGCCGAAACCCTACCGCTCGTTCCGCGCCGGCTACGTGTTCCGCAACGAGAAGCCCGGCCCCGGCCGCTTCCGCCAGTTCATGCAGTTCGACGCCGACACGGTGGGGTCGGCCTCGATCGCGGCCGACGCCGAGCTGTGCATGATGGCGGCCGACACGCTGGAGGCGCTGGGCATCGCGCGCGGCGACTATGTCATCAAGGTCAACAACCGCAAGGTGTTGGACGGGGTGATGGAGGCGATCGGGCTGGGCGGGGCGGAGAATGCCGGGCGGCGGCTCACCGTGCTGCGGGCGATGGACAAGTTCGACAAGTTCGGGGTCGAGGGCGTGCGGCTGCTGCTGGGGGCAGGGCGGAAGGACGAGAGCGGGGATTTCACGAAGGGGGCCGGGTTGGACGACCGGCAGGCCGACAAGGTGCTGGCGGTGCTCGACGCCAAGGGCGCCGACAATGCCGCTACGGTGGCGCGGCTCGCCGAGGCGTTCGGCGGCACGGCGCGCGGCAAGGAGGGCGCCGACGAACTGGGCGCGCTGGCCGCGCTGCTCGACGGCTATGGCGACCGCATCGTCATCGACCCCGCCGTCGTCCGCGGCCTCGAATACTATACCGGCCCCGTCTTCGAGGCCGAGCTGACCTTCGAGGTCAAGGGCGACGACGGGAAGCCGATCCGTTTCGGCTCGGTCGGCGGCGGCGGCCGCTACGACGGCCTCGTCGGCCGCTTCCGCGGCGAGGAGGTGCCGGCCACCGGCTTCTCCATCGGCGTGTCCCGTCTCCAGGCGGCGCTGCAGGCGATCGGCTCGCCGCTGATGGCCGGCCACAAGGAGAAGGCGCCTGTCGTGGTGCTGGTCTTGGACAAGCCGGAGATCGCCCGCTACCAGGCCCTCGTCACCCGCCTGCGCCAGGCCGGCATCGCCGCCGAGCTGTACCTCGGCGCTTCCGGCATGAACGCGCAGCTCAAATACGCCGACAAGCGCGGTGCGCGCTGCGCCGTGATCCAGGGCTCCAACGAGCGCGACGCCGACGGCGGCCCCCAGGTCGTGGTGCGCGACCTCGTGCTGGGCCTGGAGCTCGCCAAGGGCACCAAGGACCGCGCCGACTACGTCGAACTGCGCGCCAAGGCGCAGATGGCGGTGGCCGAGGACGCGCTGGTCGAGACGGTGCGCGAGGTGCTGAGCCGGCATGCCTGATTGTCATCCCGGGGCGCGCGGGAGCGCGAACCCGCGACCCATCGCGCTTTCCGGACGGGCTTTCTGGCAAGCGCAATAGATCCCGGGTTCGGCTGCGCCGCCCCGGAATGACAAAGGTTCTACAGCCCCGCCACCGGCTGCGTCCGCGCGAAATCCCAATACAGCCCTCGTGCCCGCCGCCACAACGGCCCCGCCGCCAGGTCGCGCGCCTCGACCCGGGTCACCGGCACCACCTTGGCGAAGTTGCCGGTGGCGAAGATCTCGTCGGCTGCGCAAAACTCCTCCCAGCGCATCGTGCGCTGGTGCACCGCCACGCCGTCCGCCTCCAGCAGCGCGATCGTGCGGCGCCGGGTGATGCCGTCGAGGAACGTGCCGTTGGGGGCCGGCGTATGCACGGCGCCGTCCTTCGCCATGAAGAGGTTGGAGTTCGCCAGTTCGGCGACGTTGCCGAGCATGTCGAGCATCGCGCAATTGCCGAAGCCCCTCGCGTAGGCCTCGATCAGCGCGCGTCCGCCGTTGGGATAGAGGCAGCCGGCCTTGCTCTCCACCGGCGCGGTCTCGCGCGTCGGCCGGCGGAAAGGCGACAGGGTGATGGCGAAGCCGGTGGGAGCCGGCATCGGCGCCTCGTAGAGGCAGAGGCACCAGCGCGTCGACGCCGGATCGAAACGCACGCCGCCGCCGGCCGCACCGTGCTCGGGCCAGTACATCGGCCGGACGTAGAGCGCGGCATCCGGCGCGAAGCGGGCGATGCCCTCGCGCGCCAGCGCCATCCAGGCCTCGACCGAGACCCGCGGCTCGAGCAGGAAGGCCGTGGCCGAGGCGTTGGCCCGCTCGAAATGCCACGCCAAGTCGGGCGCGCAGCCCTCGAAGACGCGGCCGCCGTCGAACACGGTGGTGCCGAGCCAGGCGGCGTGGGTACGCGGCCCCATGATCGGGTGGTTGCCCGGATGCCAGTCGCCCTCGTAGAAGGTCCAGGTGTCGGTCGACGGAGCCGGGGCCGGCTCCGCGACGGCGTCGGATGCGGTGGAGGTCATGGCATGCACTCCTGGCGGACGGACGCGGCGGTTCGATGACGGAGGCCGCCGACCATCCGTCGATGGACCCGAAAGCGGCGCGCTTCCTCGCCATGGTCGGGCTCGCCGGCATCGAAGGCGGCGCGGCGCATATCAGGGAGCGTCGGGCGTCGTTCGCCAAGCTGATGCGCTTCTCGCGCGCGCCGGTCGCCGCGGTCTTCGTGGAGGCGTACGAGGCGCCAGGCTGCGGCGGCCACGCGATCCCGCTGCGTCTCTACATGCCGGCAGGCGCCGCGCGACCGTCGCCCGGCCTGGTCTACTTTCACGGAGGCGGCCTCGTCGCGGGCAGCCTCGACACGCATGACGCCTTGTGCCGGAGCCTCGCCGCCGGCTCGGGCTGCCGCATCGTCTCGGTCGGCTATCGTTTGGCGCCGGAGCATCCGTTCCCCTCTGCGATCCTCGACGCCTACGCCGCCGTGCACTTCTGTGCGCGCGAGGCCGCCGGCCTGGGGATCATGTCCGGGCACCTCGGAGTCGGCGGCGACTCCGGCGGCGGCACGCTGGCCGCCGTCGCGGCACGCGTGCTCGGACGCCGTCTCCGCCTCAGGGCGCAGGTGCTGCTCTGCC
Source organism: Vulcanimicrobiota bacterium (assembly GCA_964657815.1). Classification (GTDB taxonomy): domain Bacteria; phylum Pseudomonadota; class Alphaproteobacteria; order Rhizobiales; family Beijerinckiaceae; genus RH-AL1. Next base: position 3,652 of record CAZZWW010000121.1, read on the forward strand.
CCGTGCTCGACTTCGCGGAGAGGCGCGAGTCCAAACGGCTCTACGGTGCCGGCCACCTGCTGGACGATGCCACCATGGCCGCCGACCTCGCCCACTACGCCCCGCGCCGGCCGCTCGACGACCCACGTATCTCGCCGCTGCGCGCCGACCCCGCGGGACTGCCGCCCACGCTGATCCACACGGCCGGCTTCGACCCATTGCGCGACGAGGGGCTGGCCTATGTGGCAAGACTGCGCGAGATCGGCGTTGACGTGCGCCACACCGATCATCGTTCGCTGGTCCACCATTTCTACGGGCTCACCGGCGTGATCCCCGCCGCGGCACCGGTGCTGGAGGTGCTCGCGCACGAGATCGGAGAGGTCTTGAGGTGAGGCTTCGACCTTTGTCGTTCCGGGTTCGGCTGCGTCGCCCCGGAATGACGAAGGCGGAGGCACGTCACGCCGCACGTGCGGCACTCGTTGCGAGAAGGGCCAGCCAATTTCTGAACATCGCCACGGCGAAGTCGCGGCACCACGGCATCGGCGCGCCGATCTCAGCCAGCGCGGCGGCAGCGTCGCCGGCGGCGACGTGGGCGTGCAGGGCGGCCTCGATCTCGGGCGCAAAATAGTTCGTCGGCAAACTCGGGATGCGCGTGGGGTCGGCCTGCCAGCGCGCGAGGTCCCGGCGCGCCTCGCGGCCGAGCGCGGCGGCATCGTATTCCGGATGGCCCTGGAGGAACACGAACTGGCTGCCGCAGGCTCGCACGAACGAATCCACGCCGATCGCGCCGCGCGTCAGCACGGCGTAGCCGGCGGCGGCGAGCTCGGCCTCGTCGAGGTCGTTCCAGCGGGAATGGCAGACCTGCGGCGCTCCGCCCGAGCCTGCGAGCAGCGGGTGGTCTCCGGTGGCGGTCACGGCGAAGACGCCGGTGCATTTGGCCGGGAGCGGCCGGCGCGCGATGCCGTCGAGGTGCAGCACGGCGGCGTGGGCGGCGAGGCAAGACCAGATCGTCGAGCGCGTGCCGGATGCCGCCCAGTCGATGACCGTCGCCAGTTCGGGCCAGAACGCCTCGCCGCGCAGGTCGGTCGCGCGCGGCTCGGCGCCGGTGACGAACAGCCCGTCCAGCCGGCTGCCCAGCAGGGTGTCGAGACCTCGATACCTCGCGGACATCCGCTCGCGCGTGTCGTTCGACCGGACGATCGAGGGCAGCGAGAACAGCCTGAGGCGCACGCGCGCGGCGCCGCAGCCCAGCTCGAGCAGGTCGATCAGCTGGCGCTCGCCGCCGTCCATCCCGGCGTCGCCGAGGTTGTTGAGCAGGCCGATCTCGATGTCGCAGGCGCCGCGGGCCGGCGAAGCAGGCGTGTCGAGGACGACCGGCATGAGGGCTACTCCGCCGCGCGGGCGTGCACGGTGCCGGCCGCTGCCAACGCCTGGTCGAGATCGGCGACGATGTCGTCGACGTGCTCGATGCCCACCGAGATGCGGATCAGGTCCGGCGTCACGCCGGCGGCGGCCTGCTCGGCCTCGTTCATCTGGCGGTGCGTGGTCGAGGCCGGGTGGCAGGCGAGCGAGCGCGTGTCGCCGATGTTGACCAGGCGTTTCACCAGCCCGAGCGCGTCGTAGAAGCGCTTGCCCGCCTCGAAGCCGCCGTGGACGCCGAAGGTGAACAGCGACGAGGCCTGCCCGCCCATCATGCGCTGCGCCAGCGCATAGTACGGGCTCTCGGGGAAGCCGGCGTAGTTCACCCAGGCCACTCTGGGATCGGCGCGCAGGAATTCGGCGACGGCGCGGGCGTTGGCGACGTGGCGCTCCATGCGCAGCGCCACCGTCTCGATTCCCTGCAGGATGAGGAAGGCGTTGAACGGCGAGAGCACGGCGCCGCAGGTGCGCTGGTACACCGAGCGGGCGCGGGCGATGTAGCACTCCGCGCCGTAATGGTCGGCGTAGACCATGCCGTGGTAGCTCTCGTCCGGCACGGTGAACATCGGGAATTTTCGCGCGTGCTCGCGCCAGGGAAAGCGGCCGCTGTCGATCACCGCGCCGGCGAGCGTGGTGCCGTGGCCGCCCATGAACTTGGTCAGCGACTCCATGACGATGTCGGCGCCGTGCTCGATCGGGCGGAACAGGATCGGCGTGGCGACGGTGTTGTCCACGACCAGCGGCACGCCGTGGCGGTGCGCGACATCGGCCAGCGCCGCGACGTCGGCGATGTTGCCGGCGGGATTGCCGATGCTCTCGCAGAACACCGCGCGGGTGTCGTCGTCGATCAGCGCCTCGATCGCCTCCGGGCTGGCGTCGGCGGCGAAGCGGCAGCGGATCCCCTGGCGCGGCAACACGTGGGCCAGCAAAGTATGCGTGGTGCCGTAGAGCTGCGCCGGCGCGACGATGGTGCCGCCGTGGTCGGCCAGCGTGGCGATGGCGTAGTGGAAGGCGGCCTGTCCGGTGGCGGTGACCAGCGCGGCGGCGCCGCTCTCGAGCTGGGCGACGCGGCGTTCCAGCACGGCGCAGGTCGGGTTGGCGATGCGGCTGTAGCGGTAGCCCGGCACCTCGAGGTTGAACAGCGCCGCACCATGGTCGGCGGAATCGAATTCGTAGGCGACCGTCTGGTAGATCGGCACGGCGCAGGCGTGCGTCGTCGGATCGCCGTCGTAGCCCCCGTGCACCGCGACCGTCTCGCTACGCATCAACCTGGTCCTTCGCTCGGCGTCCCGTTCCGGGACGCCATCGTCGCCTGCCGTCTGGCGGCTGCAGGCGCTGTGCCAGTGATCCTTGTCATTCCGGGTTCTCGGCTTGCGCCGAGCCCCGGAATGACAAGGATTACGCCGTGTTCCCGGCGTCCACCGTCATCGTCGTCCCCGTCACGTTACGCGCCTTGTCGCTCATCAGGAAGGCGACGGCGGCGGCGACGTCCTCGACCTCGACGTTGCGCTTCATCGCGGAGCGCCGCGCGATCCGCGCCATGTTCTCCTCGCCGAGACCCGCGGTCATGTCGGTGGCGACATAGCCCGGCGCCACGGCGTTGACGGTGATGCCGAGCGGCCCGACCTCGCGCGCGAGCGACCGGGTGAAGCCGGTCATCGACGCCTTGGTCGCGGCATAGACGGAGAGCCCGTGGTAGCCGGTGGTGGCGACGATCGAGCTCATGTTGACGATGCGGCCGGAGCCGGCCGACATCATCGAGCGGACCGCCTGCTTGGCGAGCAGCATCGGCGCCGTCACGTTGAGACGCACGAGACGCTCGATGGCGGGGGCGGGCATGGTCGCCAGCACGCCCTCGGTGCCGAGGCCGGCGTTGTTGACGAGGCCGTAGAGCGGGCCGTGCGCCTTGGCCAGGCCGCGCACGAGGTCGGGGATGGCGTCGAGCGCCTCGAGATCGAAGGCGGTGAAATGGATCGCGCCGGCGCCGGCCCATTCGACCTCGGCGATGGTCCGCGTCAGCGCGTCGCCCTCCTGGCGCGCCACGGCGAGCACGCGGAAACCGTCGGCGGCCAGCGCCTTGGCGATGCCGAGCCCGAGGCCGCGGCTGGCCCCGGTGACGAGGACGTTACGCAAGCACCGGCTCCCGGCTGAGCTTGCCGGCGGCGGTCAGCGGCAGCGCCGGCACGAACTTCAAAAGCGCCGGCACCTTGTGCGCCGGCAGGCTCGCGCGGCAGAGCTCGAGGATCGCCGCCTTGAGCGCCGCATCCGGCTCGGCCCCCTCGCGGGCCACCACCTCGGCCACCACGAGGGCGCCGGTGAGCGGACTGCGCCGCGCCTTGACGAGCGACATGCGCACATCGGGGTGCGAATTGATGGCGCCCTCGACCTCCTCGGGGTTCACCTTGAGACCGCCGACATTGATGATGCCGCCGCGACGTCCGACGAAACGGCAGCGCCCGTCGCGGATCTCGATCAGGTCGCCCGAATCGACGAAGCCGCCGTCATCCTTGAGCATCGCAGGGGCGACGCCGAGGTAGCGCGAGGCCGCGCGCGTGGAGCGCAGCCGCAGCGTGCCGTCCTCGATCTTCATCGCGACACCGTTGGTCTCTCCTTCCAGGAACGACGCGGGGAAGCCTTCGCGGCCGTCGTCGACGGCGAAGCCGACGCCGGCCTCGGTGGAGGCGTAGGCGTGGCCGATCGCGGCCTCGGGGAAAGCCTCGGCCAACGCGTCGAGCACCATCTGGTCGGCGATCTCGCCCGACAGGCGGATGTAGCTGGGCGCGAAGGTGCCGCGCTGACCGCTCATCAGCACGCGGCGCCAGTGTGACGGCGTACCGGAGATGGAGCTGACGCCGGCGGCGGCGAGGCGGCCCAGGTGGTCGCCCAGCGCTTCGTCCGGCGCCGACACGATCAGGTCGGTGCCGTTGTAGAGCGCGCGCAGGAAGATCTGGAGGCCGCCGTAGCGGCGGATGTCGTAGAAGGTGGCCCATTTCCGCGGTGCCGCGCCGGGCGGGGCCTGGCGGATCGCGTCGGTCAGCGCGGCCAGCGTGTGGGCGACGAGCTTCGGCCGTCCCGATGTGCCGGACGTGGCGAGCACCCACTCGGTGTGG
>CAZZWW010000122.1:0-8158 GCA_964657815.1 Vulcanimicrobiota bacterium
CAAGGGCCGACGTGCCCGGCCCCCGTTCGTCCGAGGTCCTAGTCGTCGGCGGCTTTTCCTCGTCCTGGTTCGCGCTGGGCCGGCCGCAGTACTTCTCGCCGGAGCAGGGCGTGAGCATCGTCTTCTCGCGCCCTCTGGCCATGGAATGGCGCCGTCGCGCCCGCGCCTTGAGCGAACTGGGGCTCGTGCCCGGCAACGTGCTCCGCCCATGGCAGCCGCTGTCGCCCGCCGACCACATCGTGGTCACGGCCGCGAAAATCGACGCGCTGTGCCGGCGCGACGATGCGCCGGCCGCCGTGGTCGTGCCCGACCGCGACGATGCTCCTGCGCCTTCCCTGCCGGGCGCCGTGACCTGGATGGCGCCCACGCCGCTGGTGGTCGCCGAGAATTTTCAGCCGCCGCAATGGCACGCGATCCGCGGCTGGGTCGTCGCGCCCTGCGCCGCGTCGCGGCCTCCGGAGCTTGCGAAAACCGGCGGGCGGTGACACCTATCTCGGGAAGCAAGCCTCGAGAGGATCCACGAGATGTCCGCCGAAGACACGATCAAGAGCGCCGTCGAAGGCAACGACGTGATGCTGTTCATGAAGGGGACGCCGCAGTTCCCGCAATGCGGCTTCTCGAGCCAGGTCGTCCAGATCCTGAACTACCTCGAGGTGCCCTACCACACGGTCAACGTGCTGGAGAGCGACGAGATGCGCAACGGCATCAAGGCCTTTTCGAACTGGCCGACGATCCCCCAGCTCTACGTCAAGGGCGAGTTCATGGGCGGCTGCGACATCGTCCGCGAGATGTTCCAGTCCGGCGAGCTGGCCTCGCACCTCGCCGAGAACGGCGTGCCGGTGAAGCAGACCGCCCGGGCCTGACCCGACAGCAGGGCGATCCGATCAACGCAGGCCCGCGCGCCGGTGCTCGAGCACCTCGCCCGTGTCGTCGGCGATGCGCACCCATTCGTTGACGCCGCGGTTGCGGGTGCCGACCGTCCAGACGACGCGAACGCCTTCCCGCTCGACATTCTGGACGCCCAGGTCGGCGCGTCCGGTCAACGTCGCGGCGATGCCGACGGCCTCCTCGCGGCTCAGACGCGTCGGCGCCTGAGCCACCGCGGGACGCCGCCCCAGCAGGCCCGCCAGCAACCGGCGCATCACCGCGGCACGGTTTCGGTCGCGCGCGTGAAGGCGCCTTTCAGCGCGGCCGGCGTCGGAGGCGGCGCGGCGGCGGAGCGCTTGGCCGGGCCGGGGCCCACGGGCTTGGCGAATCCCGTGGGCCTGCCGGCCTTCAGGTAGACGCGATAGGCGAAGCCTTGAAGCGTGCCGGAGGCGAACAGCGCGGCACCCTCCGGCAACAGGCCCTTGCCGGCCATCGCCGGGCTGAAGCCGCCGCCCCGCATGACGTAGACGTACTGGTTCTCGACCGGAAAGCGGAGACCCAGGAAGAACTTGGAGAAGCCGTTGACCCCCACCTGGGCCACGGTCTCGGCCAGCGCCTCCTCGATGTAGCGGTAGAGCGACGAGTTCCAGTAGGAGCCCTCCTTCCACTCCACGCGCAGGCGTCTGAGCTTGTAGAACTTCGGTGTCAGGATCTGGTGGACGCGCTCGTGGAACATGGCCAGCTTCTGTTCGCTGAGCGTTCCCTGGGTCGCCAACTCGACGTCGCCCCAGGAATTGGTCGCGCCTTCGCCGGCGCCGAAACTCGGCACCAGCGTGGTCTTGGGCTGGTAGCGCAGCCCCGCCGCGATCGGCGGCTCCGGCGCGTTCGGCGGCAGGCGGCCTCCCTTGGGGCGCCCTCGGAACAGCAGCGCCAACACGGCCGTGATGCCGAGGATCTAGATCGCGCGCGCCAGATGGTCCGCGGCCGCGTCGAGGTCTTTCTCGGTCTTGGCGTCGTAGGTCTCGCGCGCGAAGGCGAACATTTCGTCGAGGCCGGAGAACACCGCGAGTCCGACGGAGAAGGCTCCGACGATCCCGATGACGATGTCGATGAGTTCGCCGACCCCGAAGGCATGGCCGACCACCCAGGCCGTGAGCACGCCGGCCGTGATCGCGAGGTTCTGCGGGGTGACCAGCGCGGCGAGGCTCGCCTGGGCGTCGGGCGGCAATGTCCGCCGGGCGCGTGAAATGACCATGCCGAGCCGGTTGGCGAAGGCGTCGATGCTCGGATCGGGCATGAAAAGCTCTTCGGACAACAATGGAGCAAGCTTGGCATGTCGTTGCGACGTCCGGAAGACGGGCCGAACAGCTGTCGAGATCAGGACAGGTCGGCGGCGTGGGCCTTGAGGTCGGCCAACGCACAATGCTCGAGGGCGCCCTCGTGCGTGGACTTCAGGACCACGCGAGGCGCGTGGCCGGCGGCGAACGCCTCCTGCCAGCGCGGCGCGCAGAGGCACCACCGGTCGCCGGCCTTGAGGCCAGGGAAGCCGAACCCCGGCATCGGCGTCGAGAGATCGTTGCCGCGCGAGCGCGAGAAGTGCAGGAACGCGTCGTTCACCACGGCACAGACGGTGTGGCTGCCGCGGTCCTCGGCCGCGGTCCTGCAGCAACCGTCACGGAAGAAGCCGGTCATCGGCGAGGTGGAGCAGGGTTGGAGCGGCTCGCCCAAAACGTTGCGGGCGCCGCCTCCGCCTCGTCCGCCGCCACCGGCCGCCTCGTCGCGAAACATCGATGATCCATCCTTCGTGACCGCCCAACCCCGCCGCCAAGGGAGGCGGCGACGCGCGAGTAGAGACCGCCCCGACGCGTTTGCCAACCGCTGTTGCGCGGCGGACACAGACACGCGGGCACGACGTTGGTACTACCACGATCAAGCGCTGCCGGCTGACGAAGCTTCTTCGGGGGAAAAAGCTTCCATGACCCGGCAGGGTCGAGGGGTAAGGGGTCTGGCTCAGCGCTTCGCAGCGTCGAGCCGGGCCCCTTTGCCGTTTTCGCGCGTCGACATGCGCCCGAATCCGAAAAGGTCTGCCCTGGAGCCTGCGAATGGTCTAAACGCCCGTCGCGCCGCTCCGCGAGACCGGCACCAAGGAGACTTCCAGCTTGCGCATCGCCATGATCGGGTCGGGCTACGTCGGCCTCGTATCCGGAGCCTGCTTCTCGGACTTCGGGCACCACGTGACCTGCGTCGACCTCGACGCCAAGAAGATCGCCGCCCTGCGCGAGGGCGTGATGCCGATCTTCGAGCCGGGGCTCAAGGAGCTCGTCGCCCGCAACGTGCGCGAGGAGCGCCTCGCCTTTTCCACCGATCTCGCGCAATCCATCGCCGACGTCGAGGCCGTGTTCATCGCGGTCGGCACGCCCTCGCGCCACGGCGACGGCCACGCCGACCTCAGCTACGTCTACGCCGCCGCCGCCGACGTGGCGCTCGCCGCCAAGGGGCCGCTCGTGGTCATCACCAAGTCGACCGTGCCGGTCGGCACCGGCGACGAGGTCGAGCGCATCTGCCGCGACAAGCGGCCGGACCTGGTCGGTGACTTGGCCATCGACGTCGTCTCGAACCCGGAGTTCCTGCGCGAGGGCGCGGCGATCGCCGACTTCAAGCGTCCCGACCGCATCGTGGTCGGCTGCGAGAGCGAGCGGGCCCGCGAGGTCATGGCGGCGATCTACCGGCCGCTCTACCTCAACCAGTCGCCGATCGTGTACGTCGACCGGCGCACCTCCGAGCTGATCAAATACGCCTCCAACGCCTTCCTCGCGGTGAAGATCACCTTCATCAACGAGATGGCCGACCTCTGCGAGAAGACCGGCGCCAACGTCCAGGACGTCGCCCGCGGCATGGGGCTCGACGGCCGCATCGGCGGAAAGTTCCTCCACGCCGGCCCCGGCTACGGCGGCTCGTGCTTCCCCAAGGACACGCTGGCCCTGGTCAAGACCGGGCAGGACTTCGAGGCGCCGATCCGCATCGTCGAGACCGTGGTGGCGGTGAACGACCAGAGGAAGCGCGCCATGGGCCGCAAGATCGTGGCGGCCTGCGGCGGCAGCGTGCGCGGCAAGACGATCGCCATCCTCGGCCTCGCCTTCAAGCCCAACACCGACGACATGCGCGAGGCGCCGGCGCTGTCGATCATCGCCACGCTGCAGGACGCCGGCGCCGCCGTGCGCGGCTACGACCCCGAGAGCATGGACCAGGCGCGCCCGCTGCTGCCCGGCGTCGCCTTCGCGGCCAACGCCTACGAATGCGTGGCGGGCGCCGATGCGGTGGCGATCCTGACCGAGTGGGACGAGTTCCGCGCGCTCGATCTCGGCCGCATCAAGGCCTCGCTCGCCACGCCGATCCTGATCGACCTGCGCAACATCTACCCGCCGGAGGACGCTCGCCGCGAGGGCTTCCGCTATTCCAGCGTGGGGCGACCGCAGCCGGCGTGACGCGCCTGCCCGGGACCGGGCGCGCGGAGCGGCACGGCATCGAAAACGCTTGCCCTATCGCGAGCGCCCTCGCATTCTAGCCGCATTGCGGGCATGTGGATCTCAGCGCGCAGGCGCGAAACCTCCCGGGACGAGTTCGAGATGGCCGAGACCGGTGACCTGAGGCGATTGTCGTCACCCCAGATCTTCCTGGTGCGGATCGTCGTCTTCCTGATCCTCGTCGGGTTCCTCGCCCTCATCCTCTACAAGACCATCGCCAAGGCCTTCCTGGCGAACCCCGGCCTGAACGCGCTGATCTTCTTCGTGCTGTTCGTCGGCATCGTCTTCGGCCTGCGCAACGTCTTCCGGCTGTTCGGCGAGATCCGCTGGGTCAATGCGCTGCCGCAAGGCAAGGCCGCCGAGGTCAAGCCGCCGGTCCTGCTGGCGCCGATGGCGACGCTGCTCGGCGACAAGCCGCCGACCGCCGGCCTCTCGCCGCTGACGCTGCGCGTGATCCTCGATTCGATCGGCACCCGGCTCGACGAGGCGCGCGAGGTGTCGCGCTACCTCACCGGCCTGCTCATCTTCCTCGGCCTGCTCGGCACCTTCTGGGGCCTGGTCAACACCGTGGGCTCGCTCGGCAACGTCCTGAACTCGCTGCAGACCGGCGGCGACGCCGGCTCCATGTTCGACGAGCTGAAGACCAACCTGGCGCAGCCGCTCGCCGGCATGGCGGTCTCGTTCACCTCCTCGCTCTTCGGCCTCTCCGGCTCGCTGATCCTGGGCTTCCTCGACCTCCAGGCCGGGCAGGCGCAGAACCGCTTCTACACCGAGCTCGAGGACGCGCTGACCGCCCATACCGCCGTCGACCTGTCGAGCGAGCGCACCGGCACGCCCGACCTCAAGGCGGCGCTGGACAAGCTTTCCTCCGGCACCGACCTGACCCAGCAGCGCGCCAGCCAGGTCGCCATGTCCAACCTCGCCGACGGCATCCAGGCGCTGGTGCAGCACATGCGTGCCGAGCAGCAGCAGATCCGCGACTGGGTCGAGGCCCAGGCCGAGCAAAACGGCGAGATCCGATCGCTGCTGCGCCGACTGGCATCCGAGTCGGAGCGCAGCTGATGCCGCCGGCGCGGCGCGGCCGGCAGAGGCAGATCGACTACTGGCCGGGCTTCGTCGACGCGCTGTCGACCATGCTGCTCGCGATCATCTTCCTGCTCTCCGTGTTCATGCTGGCGCAGTTCTTCCTCGCCCGCGAGGTCACCGGCAAGGACACGGCGCTGACCAAGCTCAACCGCCAGGTCGAGGAGCTGACCTCGCTGCTGGCGCTCGAGCGCGCCGGCAAGCAGTCCGCCGAGGGCAGCCTCGCTTCGCTCAACGCCACGCTCTCCGCCGCCACCAAGGAGAAGGCGCGCCTGCAGGGCCTGATCGACTCGAGCAGCGCGCAGGCGGCCGGAGCGGGCGGCGCCGCCGCGACGGCGACCGCCGAACTCACCAAGGAGAAGGAGCTTTCCGCCCGCGCCGCCTCCCAGATCGACGTGCTGAACCAGCAGATCGCCGCGCTGCGCCGCCAGCTCGCCGCCATCGAGGACGCGCTGGCCGCCTCCGAGAACCAGGACAAGCAGAGCCAGGCCAGGATCGCCGACCTCGGCTCGCGGCTCAACGTCGCCCTGGCGCAGCGGGTCCAGGAGCTGAACCGCTACCGTTCCGACTTCTTCGGCCGGCTGCGCCAGATCCTCGGCGACCGTCCCGGCGTGCGCATCGTCGGCGACCGTTTCGTGTTCCAGTCCGAGGTGCTGTTCGACAGCGGCCAGGCGCAGATCAACACGGCCGGGGACGGCGAGCTCGACCAGCTCGCCGGAGCGCTGATCCAGCTCGCGCGCGAGATCCCGCCCGACATCAACTGGGTGATGCGCGTCGACGGCCACACCGACAACAAACGGATCCGCTCGGCGCAGTACAAGTCGAACTGGGAGCTCTCGTCCTCCCGCGCGATCGCCGTGGTGGAGTACCTCGTCTCCAAGGGCGTCGACCCGCATCGGCTGGTGGCCGCCGGCTTCGGCGAGTTCTCGCCGATCGACGTCGGGACGAGCGACGAGGACCTCCGCAAGAACCGCCGGATCGAACTGAAGTTGACCGAGAAATGACGACCCTCGACGACCGGCTGCAGACCCGCAACGCCGACAAGGCCCAGGCGCTGGGCGAGGTGGCCGCCGTGCTCGCCATGATCGACGCCGAGCACCGCGACCCGGACCCCTGGGAGCGGCTGTGCCTGCTGCGCGCCTTCAGCCTGATCTCGGCCGGCTGCTACCTGCTTGCCGTCATGGAGGCTCGCGACGCCTCGCTGAAACCGTCCGGCTCGATCGAGGAGATCGCCGCCGAGCCGGTGATCCAGCGCATCGATTTGCTCACGCTGTTCGAGGCGCTGAAGGAGGCGATGGCCGAGGACGCGCGGCTCTACCCGCACCTGGGCCCGATGGCGCTGGGCTGACCTCGGCGACACCCGCCGTTCCGCCCAGGTGCCGCGCCGGTGCGGCGAACACGCCCGGCTTAACTTTAACATTTCCAATGGTTCGCAAGCACAAGTGTTATTATATTCTGATTCGGACTTCATGACTTTCAGGGCCAATGCCAGCCATTTCGCCAGCACCAGACGCGGTGGTGCAGCCGCATCGGGCCCAGGTCGCCGCACTGCCCGTGCGCTCCGGCCCGACCGGCCCCGAAATCATGCTGATCACGTCTCGCGAGACGCGTCGCTGGGTCGTGCCCAAGGGCTGGCCGATGAAGGGGCGCAAGGATCACGAGGCCGCCGCGCAGGAGGCGCGCGAGGAGGCCGGCCTGGAAGGCCGCATCCACAAGCACCCGCTCGGCGCCTACACCTACCTCAAGCGGACAGACGGCACCGCCGAGCCCTGCCGCGTCATGGTCTATCGGCTGGACGTCGAGGGCGAGCGGCGCTCCTGGCGCGAGCGCGGCCAGCGCGAGCGGCGCTGGTTCCCCGCGGCCGAGGCGGCGAGCCAGGTCGCCGAGCCCCTGCTCGCCTCGATGATCCGCGCGGTCGCGGATACCGCCGCGACCGCGTAAGGTTGGGACAAGCTCGATCGAGGCGCGACGATCGAGCGCGTCATGCGACACGACGGAGAACGCCATGACCCACGGCCTCGCCCAGTTCCGGGCCAGCGAAATCTCCGACAAGGCGCGCGGCGTCCTCGACCTGCTCGATCAAAACCAGGACGGCGACGGCGCCCTCGACGCGATCCACGAGGGTCTGAGGGTCGCCCTCGAGAACCAGGTGAAGATCGTCGAGACGCTGGACCTCATCAAGCGGGAATTCGACAAGTTCGAAGCGGGGCTCAACAAGATCCTCTGACCAGCGACGCCCTGTCACCGGCTTGTCGCCGCGATGCGCTCTTCTCCGCCCCTTGCGGAGAAGCCGACCCATGACCAAGCGTCCGAAAACGCCCAAGGGCGGTCGCCGCAGCCGCGGCTCCCAGGGCCTGAGCGAGACCGAAACGCCAGGCGGCGATCTCGCCTTCAACGTGCCGACCGACCCGACGGCCGCCATCGACAACACGCAGTCGCACGAGGTCGCGCAGCCGATCTTCGGCCAGCCGACCGCCACGGTCGACCCTACCGAGTTCGTCCTGAAGCACGCCAACGACAGCCAGGCCTACAAGACGCTCGACGCGCTGAACCGCCAGCACGCGCTGCAGCCCCTGCCCTTCCCGGCACCGCGCGGCCTGCCCGAGCCGGTGCTGACGCTGGCGCAAGTGCTCGGCGCACGCGGCGAGGCGATCGTCGACAGGGCGACGGCGGCCGGCCGCATG
>CAZZWW010000123.1:0-8133 GCA_964657815.1 Vulcanimicrobiota bacterium
GCCCGGCCTGACCCACAAGGAGGACCTGGAACCGGGATCCCGCGCGGCGGTGATGGGCGGCGTCACGGCCGTGTTCGAGATGCCCAACACCAACCCGCTGACCACCGGCGAGGCCGAGCTCGCCGACAAGGTCGCCCGCGGGCGTCACCGCATGCACTGCGACTTCGCTTTCTGGGTCGGCGGCACGCGCGAGAACGCCGCCCATGTCGCCGAACTGGAACGTCTGCCGGGCGCGGCCGGCATCAAGGTCTTCATGGGCTCCTCGACGGGCTCGCTGCTCGTCGCCGACGATGCCGGCGTCGCCTCGATCCTGGGCAACACACGGCGCCGCGCCGCCTTCCACTCCGAGGACGAGTTCCGGCTCGAGGAACGCAAGCCGCTGCGCGTGCCGGGCGACCCGTCGAGCCACCCTGTCTGGCGCGACGCCGAGGCGGCGCTGCGTTGCACGCGGCGGCTGCTGCGCATCGCTCGCCAGACGGGCGCACGCATCCACGTGCTGCACATCTCGACCGGGGACGAGATCGCGATCCTGCGCGACAACAAGGATCTCGCCAGCTGCGAGGTCACGCCTCACCACCTGACCCTTACGGCGGAGGATTACGCCCGGCTCGGCACGCGGCTGCAGATGAACCCGCCGGTGCGCGACGTCACGCATCGCGCGAAACTTTGGCAGGGGCTGGAGCAGGGCGTGCTCGATATCTTGGGCTCCGATCATGCTCCGCACACGCCCGAGGAGAAGGCCAAGACCTATCCCGAGAGCCCCTCGGGCATGACCGGGGTGCAGACCCTGGTGCCGGTGATGCTCGACCACGTCGCCGCCGGTCGCCTATCGCTCGAGCGCTTCGTCGACATGACGAGTGCCGGGCCGGCCCGGCTCTTCGGCATCGCCGGCAAGGGCCGCGTCGCCGCCGGCTACGATGCCGACCTGACGATCGTCGACCTCAAGCGGCAGACGATCGTGAGCGACGACTGGATCGCGTCGCGCTCGCGATGGACGCCCTACGACGGCAAGGCCGTTACGGGATGGCCGGTGGGCACGCTCGTACGCGGCCGACGGGTCATGTGGGAGGGCGAGCTGACGGCATCGTCTTTGGGCGAGCCGGTGCGCTTCGCCGAGGCGCTGTCCCGCGGGTGAGCCGCGCTACTGAGGCCGCGTCGCGTCGTCCAGCGAGTCCGCGATGGAGCGCAGCCGGTCGGCTGCCACGGTGCCGAAGATGGCGTAGGCGACATGCCGGCTGCGCCACGTGAAGCCGCTGTCGCGCGTCACCGGCTCGCTGTCGTCGCCGGCCGCGCGGGTCGCGCCGATGGCGACGCGCTCGTCCACCGCGTTACGGTAGCGGAAGATCACCGATTTCGGCGAGACGCCGCGTGCTTCGGCGCCGGTGAACGTGAAGCCGGCGCCCGAGAGATCCGGGATGGCCGTCGTGGGCGGCGGCTCGGCGAACGCGGCGGCCATGGGTGTGTCCGACTCGCCGAAGGCGAGGGCGGCGGCGGTGCGGTCGGCCAGCATGCGCTCCGCCTCCGGTGAGCGCGCGACCAGCACCCTCGCGCCGTCGGCCGGTAGCGAGGAGACATACCAGGAGCCGGCGAGACCGACCGCGACGGCCGCCATCGTCGCCGCGCTCACCACGATGCGGCGCCAGCGCGGCGGCTTTGCCGTCGCGGCGGGCGCGAGACCCGCGGGCGGGACCGCATGCAGCTTGGGCGGTGTCCGCAGGTCGAGGGCGCGCGGCAGCGGCTCGCCTTCGACCTCAGCGAACGCCGCGCGGATCAGGTCGTTCTGGTCTTGCCAGGCCTCGATCAGCGCACGGTCGCGCGGCGAGGAGGCGGCGCGCCGCAGCACCTCTGCGCGACGGTCGGGATCGATATGGCCGTCGACGAGCCCGTGGAGATCGGCGTCGCTGAGGAGCGAGGCGGCACTCACCTCAGCCGACCACGAGACGGAGATAGGGAACCCGGGACGAAGCCGGCGTGGGGGCGGGGGGCTGAGCGGCAAGCGCTGAGCCCAGCGCGGTGCGGGCGCGTGTCAACCGCTCGAAGAGCACCGGTCGCGAGATACGCAGGATACGCGCCGCCACGGCATGATCGAACCCCTCCAAGGTCACCAGGAGCAAGGCCTCGCGCTCCTCGACCGGCAGATGGAGCAGGGCGGCGGCGAGTCGATCGACCGGCGCGGGAGCCGGCGAGCTGCCCGACGACAGCCTGCGACCGGCGCTGGCGGCGACCTCGGAACGCTCGGCAGGTGCGAGGTCGCGGTGCAATTGAGTGACCGTCGCGAAGAGGCGGATCGGGAGATCGGCGGCGCTTCCGATCGCGCGTGCGCCGATCGCACGCATCAGAGTCGCGTGCACCAACGAGTCGGACACGTCGCACGCGCCGGAACCGCCAGAGACGAGCGCGCGCGCGTAGCGGCGCAGTCGCGGCGTCATGACACTGATCTCGTCTCGCACGTCGTGCCCCCGAACGCCCACGCGCGGAATCGAGTGACGAACGCGCGCTTAACGAAAAAGTAACCAAGATCGGGGCGTTTGCCTACGTCCTTCTTTCGCGTGGGAGCGCTCTCCCCTCGGCTTGCAACCTTCGGGCGCTACGCTTAAACGCGGCTGTTCAACGGCGGGGCGCCGTCGTTCTTGCGGGACCAGGATGACCGAAGCGGCTTTGAAGGCGACCACCACGAAGACGGGCCTGCTCGCCGGCAAGCGCGGGCTGGTGCTGGGCGTCGCCAACAACCGGTCGATCGCCTGGGGCATCGCCAAGCAGGCCGCGCTGCAGGGCGCCGAACTCGCCTTCACCTTCCAGGGCGAGGCGCTCGGCAAACGCGTGCGCCCGCTGGCCGAGGAGCTCGGCGCCAAGGTGGTCGGCCATTGCGACGTCACCGATCCCGCCTCGATCGATGCCGTCTTCAAGGTCGTCGAGGAGGAATGGGGCGAGCTCGACTTCCTCGTGCATTGCGTCGCCTTTTCCGATCACCGCCAGCTGACCGGCCGCTACGTTGACACGACGGCGGACAATTTCGCGATGACGCTGAACATCTCCTGCTATTCCTTCACGGCGGTGGCGCAGCGCGCCGAGAAGCTGATGAAGAACGGCGGCTCGATGCTGACGCTGACCTATTACGGCGCCGAGAAATGGATGCCGCACTACAACGTCATGGGTGTCGCCAAGGCGGCGCTCGAGGCCAGCGTCATGTATCTCGCCGCCGACCTCGGCGAGAAGAACATCCGCGTCAACGCGATCTCCGCCGGCCCCATCAAGACGCTGGCGGCCTCGGGCATCGGCGACTTCCGCTACATCCTGAAATGGAACGAGTACAACGCCCCGCTCCGGCGCACCGTGACCACCGACGAGGTGGGGGAGACGGCTGCCTTCCTGCTCTCGGATTTCTCGCGCGGCATCACCGGCGAGATCCTCCACGTCGATGCCGGCTACCACATCGTCGGCATGAAGAACCCCTCGGCGCCGGACATCGGCGCGCTGGTGCGGGAGTAGGGGCACCCCTTCTCCCCCTGCGGGAGACGGTGGCGCGAAGCGCCGGATGAGGGTCGCTCGATCCTGGGGATCTGAGCGGCGGACCACCGGGGCGACGTTTCCCGACCCCTCATCCGCCCTTCGGGCACCTTCTCCCGCAGGGGGAGAAGGGAAGGACGCAGCCCATGTCCCACAACACCTTCGGCCACCTCTTCCGCGTCACCACCTTCGGCGAGAGCCACGGGCGGGCCATCGGCTGCGTGGTCGACGGCTGCCCGCCGCTGATCCCGCTGGAGGAGGCGGACATCCAGGTGTTCCTGGACCAGCGCAAGCCGGGCCAGTCGCGCTTCACCACGCAGCGGCGCGAGAGCGACACGGTGCGCATCCTCTCCGGCGTGGTACCCGGTCGCGACGGTCGCCAGGTCACGACGGGCACGCCGATCGCGCTCGTCATCGAGAACGAGGACCAGCGCTCGAAGGACTACGACGCGATCCGCGACACCTATCGGCCCGGCCACGCCGACTACACCTACGAGGCCAAGTACGGCATCCGCGACCATCGCGGCGGCGGACGCTCCTCGGCGCGCGAGACGGCGTGCCGGGTGGCGGCGGGCGCGATCGCGCGCAAGGTGGTGCCCGGCGTGACGATCCGCGGCGCACTGGTGCAGATGGGCGAGCACGCGGTCGATCGCGCGCGCTGGGACTGGGACGAGGTGGCTAGGAACCCGTTCTTCTGTCCCGACGCCGAGGCGGCGAAGGCGTTCGAGACCTACCTCGACGGCATCCGCAAGGCCGGCTCGTCGGTCGGGGCGGTGCTGGAGGTGGTGGCCGAGGGCGTGCCGGCCGGCTGGGGCGCGCCGCTCTACGCCAAGCTCGACGCCGACCTCGCCGGCGCCTTCATGTCCATCAACGCCGTCAAGGGCGTCGAGATCGGCGAGGGCTTCGCCGCGGCGGCGCTGCGCGGCGAGGACAATGCCGACGAGATGCGGCCCGGCGCGGATGGGCGCCCGGAGTTTTCCGCCAACCACGCCGGCGGCATCCTGGGCGGCCTCTCGACGGGCCAACCCATCGTGCTGCGCTTCGCGGTGAAGCCGACGTCGTCGATCCTGACGCCACGCGCCAGCGTGACCCGCGACGGTGAGGCCAAGGAGGTCGTGACCAAGGGGCGCCACGACCCCTGCGTCGGCATTCGCGCCGTGCCGGTGGGAGAGGCCACCATGGCTTGCGTGCTCGCCGACCATTTCCTGCGCCATCGCGGGCAGGTGGGCTGATCGCATCGCGATTCGAAGGCCGGAGACGAAAACGGCACCCGAGAGGATGCCGTCGACATCTGCGCTGCGACCAGCCTTATTCGGCAGCGATCTTGAAGTCCGGGAACGAGCAGTCGCCGGCGACCTGAGGCTCGCTCGCGACCTTCGGCTTGGAGCGGAACGGCACGATCTTGGGCTCCTCGAACGCCAGACCCAGCGTCTTCCACACGTCGACCAACGCGTCGACCAGCTCGGCGACGTGGGCGTCCGAGTGGAACGGCGTCGGCGTGATTCGCAGGCGTTCGGTGCCCTTGGCCACCGTCGGGTAGTTGATCGGCTGGATGTAGACGTTGTGGCGCTCCAGCAGCATGTCGGAGGCCGCCTTGCAGAGCTCGGCGTCGCCGACGAACACCGGCACGATGTGCGACGGGTTCGCCATCACCGGCAGGCCGGCGGCCGACAGCGCGTGCTTGACCAGCCGGGCCTGGCGCTGGTGGCGCGCGCGCAGGTCGTTGCCCGTCTTGAGAATCTCGACGGCCTTGTTGGCGGCGGCGGCGATCGCCGGCGGCAGCGCGGTCGTGAAGATGAAGGACCCGGCGTAGGAGCGAACCGCGTCGACGATCGCCTTGTCGGCGGCGATGTAGCCGCCCAGCGTGCCGAAGCCCTTGGCCAGCGTGCCCTCGATGACGTCGACCCGGTGCATCAGGCCCTCGCGGTCGGCGATGCCGCCGCCGCGGTTGCCGTAGAGACCGACGGCGTGAACCTCGTCCATGTAGGTCATCGCGTTGTACCTCTCGGCGAGGTCGCAGATCTCCTTGATGGGCGCGATGTCGCCGTCCATCGAGTACAGGCTCTCGAAGACGATGAGCTTGTTGCGCTCGGGGCCTGCGGCGCGGAGCAGTTCCTCGAGGTGCGCCACGTCGTTGTGGCGGAAGATCATGCGCTGGGCCGAGGAGCGGCGCACGCCCTCGATCATCGAATTGTGGTTCAACGCGTCCGACAGGATCAGGCAGTCGGGAATGAGGTCGGCGATCGTGGCGATCGACGCCAGGTTCGAGATCCAGCCCGACGTGAAGACGAGCGCGCCGTCCTTGCCGTGGAGGTCGGCCAGCTCGTGCTCGAGCTTGACCAGAGGATGGCTGGTGCCGGCGATGTTGCGGGTGCCACCGGCGCCGACGCCGTGCTTGGCGGCCGTCTCGGTCATCGCCGAGATCACCTCGGGGTGACGCCCCATGCCGAGGTAGTCGTTCGAGCACCAGATGGTGACGTCCTCGGCCTGGCCGCCGCTGCGGTGCCAGAGGGCGGTCGGGAAATGTTCGGCACTGCGCTCGAGATCGGCGAACACCCGGTAGCGGCGTTCCGCTTCCAGCTTGCCGATGGCGTTGGCGAAGTGATGGCGATAGCTCATCCTGAACCCTATGCGCTGCGACTTCGGACTGGCCGCCGTCGCAGTGTCAACCGCGGCGACTGTCAACCTAGGCTGACACCCTATTCATACTCCGGTTTGGAGCTATAGCAATTCCAAATTGACCTGCCGAGAGGCAGATGGTCCTATCCCAGGCATTTGCCACCCGGAAGGTTGCGAAACCCTTGGACCCCGCGTCAGTCGCGGACCGGCTCGTGGCGCAGCGCGGTGCGCATGAAGAGGTAGAGCAGCGCGAAGCCGGAAAGGCCGAAGATCACCTCGAGGCTGCGGCTGATCAGCGGCGGCAACTGCAGGATGCCGCCGAGCGCCCAGCCGGCCGCCCACGACGCGCCGACGACCTCGGTGCCGACGAGGATCGCCACGGCGACGAGGGTCGACAGCTTCAGAGGATTGATCGCTCCACGTCCTGCCACCGTCGCGTCTTCCCTGATGAGCTGCATGGTCGCGACCCGCCCTGGGCAGCCGCGCGGCGCCGCACCTGACCGGCGGGCGGGCTGCTTTGAACCGATCTTAGAACGGTTGTCAAAACGCGCCGCCGTCCGATGCTCGTCGCCGGCTCCGGAACCGGATCTGCCACAAAGGCGGGGCTGGGCGCCGTCGAGGCGCAGGGCTACAAGCCTTGCCGTCGATCCGCACGAGGACCAAGATGAGCCGCCGCAACGCCGTTCTGCTCGCCGTCAGCTTCCTGTCTGTCGCGGCCGTCGCACGCGCCGCCGAGATCACGGACGAGCGCTTGCTCGACGCGGCCTCCGACAAATCCGAGTGGCTGATGAACGGTCGCACCTACGCGGCCGACCGTTTCTCGCCCCTGGACCAGATCGATGCCGGCAACGTGGCCAGGCTGGTGCCGGCATGGATCTACCAGACCGGCAAGCCCGCGACCTTCCAGGCGACGCCGCTCGTCGCCGACGGCGTGCTCTACCTCTCCGAGCCGATGTCTTCGGTCACCGCGCTCGACGCCAAGACCGGCGCGAAGCTGTGGCACTACGAGTACAAGGCGACGACCAAAAAGCTCTGCTGCGGACCGGCCAACCGCGGCGTCGGGCTGGGCTACGGCAAAGTGTATGTCGCCACCGTCGACGCCCACCTCGTGGCGCTCGATGCCAAGACCGGTAAGCTCGCCTGGGACGTGGTGCTGGCGACGGCGGACGCGACGACGGCCGAGAGCAACGTGATGATGAAAGGTGTCGGCAACGACGCGTCGCGCCAGGCCTCGGGGCAGAGCGGATTCGGCGCGAATTCGGCGCCGCTGGTCTACGACGGCAAGGTGTTCGCCGGCGTCGTCGGGGTCGGATACGGACTGCACCTCGAGAGCGAGCGGCCCGGCGCGCCGCTGGGCACGGTCGTCGGCATCGCCGGCAAGTACGGCGCTTCGGGCTTCCTCGCCGCCTTCGACGCCGGGACCGGCAAGCGCGTGTGGCAATGGGACACGACGCAGCCGGGCTGGGAGGGCGATTACGTCCAGAAGACCAGCTACGGCGTGACCTTGCCGCGCGACGTGGCTCACGAGAAGAGCGAGGACGCGCACGACAAGGAGGCCTGGAAATACGGCGGCGGCTCGATGTGGAACACGCCGGCGCTCGATCCGAAGCTCGGGCTTCTCTACTTCGGCACCGGCAACCCTTCGCCGCAGGCAACCGGCACGGGCCGCCCCGGCGACAACCTGTGGAGCGTCGCGCTCGTCGCGCTCGACGTGAAGACGGGCAAGCTCAAATGGGGCTTCCAGCAGGTGCCGCACGACCTCTGGGGCTACGACGTGGCGAGCCCGGCCTCGCTGTTCGACGTGACCGTGGACGGCAAGAGCATTCCGGCGGTCGGCGAGGCGTCCAAGATCGGCTGGTACTTCGTCAACGACCGCCGCGACGGCAAGCTCATCTTCAAGTCCGAGCCTTTCGTGCCGCAGCAGAACCTCTTCGCGAAGCCCTCGCCCGAGGGCGTCACCACCTCGCCCGGCGTCGGCGGCGGCGCGTCCTGGTCGCCGGCGTCCAT
>CAZZWW010000124.1:0-8124 GCA_964657815.1 Vulcanimicrobiota bacterium
GCATCGGCTCGTCGGGCAGCCAGGCGGTGATGCGCTTGGCCTCGATCGGCTTGGCCAGGGCGTCGACGCCGAAGATCGCGATCGAGCCGGCGTCGGGGCGCAGCAGGCCGGCGGTCATGCGCAGCGTGGTGGTTTTGCCGGCGCCGTTGGGCCCGAGCAGAGCGTAGAACTCGCCGGCGCGCAGGCTCAGGTCGAGGTCGCGCACCGCGGGCCGGTCGAAGCTCTTGGCCAGCCCCCTGATCGTGAGTGCGTCCACGCCGTCGCTCCGCCGCGCCGGAACGGCGCCGTCGCGAGGATAGCCGGGGCTGCTTGCCTTTTCCTGAACGGCGAGGCGATGACGCGAAGGGGGATCCTCCCCGCCTTCGCGGAGGAGGATGGGCCCGGCTAGAGGCCGAGAGCGGTGAGGCCGGGGAAATCATCCGGCCGCCGCGGGCCGTCCCAGGTGAACTTGCGGTCGCTCTCGGCGATCGGCACGTCGTTGATCGACGCCTGTCGCTTGCGCATGAGGCCGTTCTCGGCGAACTCCCACTGCTCGTTGCCGTAGGAGCGGAACCAATGACCCTCGGCATCGTGCCACTCGTAGGCGAAACGGGCCGCGATGTGGGCCCCGTCGAAGGCCCAGACCTCCTTGATCAGCTTGTAGTCGAGTTCCTTCGCCCACTTCCGGGTGAGGAAGTCGACGATGGCGGCGCGGCCGACGAAGAACTCCGAGCGGTTCCGCCACTCCGAATCCTCGGTGTAGGCCAGAGCGACTTTGTCGGGATCGCGCCCGTTCCAGGCGTCCTCGGCGCCGCGGGCCTTCTTGGCCGCGGTCTCCTTGTCGTAAGGGGGAAACGGCGGACGGCCCTCGCTCATGGCGATCTCCTGCGAAGCTGAGCCGTGACGATGACGGCGGTCTTCCGCACCGTCAAGCAAGTCCCAACATGGATCGTCCACGACGCTGTTCCACGATGGCACAGTCTGCGACCGCCCCGGCGTAACCCTCCCCTAAGCCAACCGAGCGATAAAGCGGAACCGTGTCGCGAAGGCGTTCGCGGGCGTCGGAGGGGCGTATGAAGCGTTCGGGCACCAGATGGGCGGTGGGCGTCGTCGCGCCCTGGTGCCTCGCCGTGGGGCTGCTCGTGTCCTTCACGGCCGATGCCGGCCAGACCGTCACGGTGGGTGGTTCGCTCGCAGCGCTCTCCGCCTCAGCCGTGCAGCAGCCCGACGACCTCGTGCCCCTGGACTCGGCCGCGCTGACCGGCGACCTCGGGCATTTCGGCCTGGGACGCCCCGCCGCAACGCTCCTGCCGGCCCGCTACGAGACCGGCCGCGGCGAGGAGTTCCACAGCATCACCGACGAGATCGAGCCGCGCCGCGACCTCAAGCGCCAGTCGGCCACCGCGACACCGGCGGCGCTCCCCGAGATCGATCGCAGCCACAAGGGCGACCCCGGCGTGGGACTGCGTCCCACCTTCGACACGCGCCTGCGCCGGCCCGGCGGCGTGATGGCCTCGCGGCAGAGCCAGATGCTGGCACCGCACGACGACGCCATGCCGGCCGCCGGCTTCTCGCTCGGCGATGCAAGCCCCGACCCGCTCGACGGCGCCGCGAGCTTCGCGCCCTGGGCGGCCGGCGAGGACATGCAGGATGCCAGCGACGACGCGCGCGAGGCCTCCGCCGCCATCGCCATGCGCCCGGCGGCGCTGAAGGAGCGGCTCGCGCAGGGCGCGACGCCCAAGGTGTCGCGCGCCGACGCGCTGTCCTCGCAGACGCCGGTACCGGCCGACGGCGCGCCGATCGCGATGACGCTGCGGCTGCCCGACGCGACCGTGGTGCCGCGCGTTGCCGGGCGCCCGAACTATGCCGCGCTGCTTGTCGGGGACCGCGGCGCGCGCGAGCGCAAGTGCCTCGCCGAGGCGGTCTATTTCGAAGCGCGCTCCGAGCCCGAGGAAGGGCAGGCGGCCGTGGCGCAGGTGGTGCTGAACCGCGCCACCTCGGGCCTCTACCCGGCCTCGATCTGCGGCGTCGTCTACCAGAACCGCACGCACTACAAGGCCTGCCAGTTCTCCTTCGCCTGCGAGGGCAAGTCGTTGCGGGTGACGGAGATGGACTCGTGGCACACCGCGACCCGCATCGCCGATGCCGTGATCGGCGGCCAGACCTACGTCTCCGACGTCGGCGGCTCGACGCACTACCACGCCAACTACGTCAGGCCGGGCTGGGCGCGGAGGCTGGTCAAGATGGACGTGATCGGCCACCACGTCTTCTACAAGCTGCGCAGCGGGCAGACTTGAAGCTTATTCGTCTTTCCGGGTGGAGCGCAGCGGAGATCTGGACCGGTGAGCTTCGCTCAAGCCGTTGAAGCCCACCGGTTCCGGGTTCGCCTTCGGCGCCCCGGAATGACGAAGGTCGGAGCTGCTTCTAACGCGCCGCCAACCCCAGCGCCCCGTAATCCAGCGCCGTCAGGTCCACCACGAACTGCCCGCCGACGACGAAGGCGTTGCGGATGCGCTGGGGGCGAAACGGCTCGGCGGACTGGTCGGGATTGAGGACGTATTGGAGGTTCGGCAACAGCCGCATCGCCTTGTTGACCTCCAAACCGTAGTTCAGCTCGAACATGACCTCTTCGCGCGGCACCGACGCGTGGCTGCCGGCGAGCGCCTGCGCGGCGAGGATGTTGTTCGCGAAGAGCGACGAGAAGCGCTTCTCGTTGACCATGAAGCCGATCGTATCGCGATCGCGCCCGGGCAGGGTGCCGAGCTGGAGCGCGCCGAGTTCGAACGAATGCTCCTGCTCCGCGCGACCTGAGGTGTGCTGCAGCGCCACGCCGAAGATGCTGAGGCCGCGCGGCGAGTCGGGATCGGGACGCCACACCATCTGGTCGAAGCGGGCGTAGATGTCGGAGTGCGCACCGTCCATGCGGTAGGCGTTTCCGGTGAGGATCGCCGGCTGGAAGTTGGCGTCGTAGAACGGGTCGGCGCGCTTGGAGGCATCGTAGATGACGCCGATGCCGTAGTGGCGTGGCAGGACATCGTTGGTGAAGTCGGTGGCGTAGCCGAGCTCGGTCGGGATGGTGACGCCCGTCGCCGTGCGGGTCGACCAGTCGAACCCGACCTGCTGGGGATCGGTGTTGCGCGGATCGGCGGCGTAGATGCCGGAATGGAAGAAGATCTTGTCCGTCAGGAAGATCTTGCTCCGCCCCATCCAGCCGGAGGCCGGGAAGGCGGTGAAGTTGTTGACCTGGAAGATGTAGACCGGGCTGCCGCAGATCACGTTCGACTGGAACTGGCAGTACAGCGGTGACGTGAGGAAAGCGAGATTGCCGGCGGAGCGCCCGACCTCGAGATCGATGCGGCCGTTCGCCAGCTTCTGCTCGTAGGTGAAGATCGTCAGGCGCAGCTTCTGCATGCCGTAGATCTGCTGCACCGAGGTGTCGTTGCCGATATATTCGAGCGACAGGCTGTTGCCGTGACGCTGGATCATCGCGAAATGCACCGAGCCGCCGTCGAGCCCGGCGATGGTCTTCAGGTCGAAGTCGAGGCCGCCGAAGATCTGCGCGGCATAGGCCGACCCTTGGCGGATGCCACCGCTCGGATTGCCGGCGGCCTGACCGAGATAGGTGGCGGTCAGCGCGACACCGTTGGCGATCGGCATTGTGCCGGGCGTCCCGACGACGTCGACCGAGGCACCCTGCTTCTTGGCCGCGCTCGCCGTCCCGCCACCGCCGCCAGGGGCGGCAACCCCGGAGCTGGACGGGCCGCTGGCTGCGGGTGCGACGCCTGCATCGCCGGTCGCCGGCGTGTCCTGCGCGCGGACGGGTGCCGTGGCGAGCAGCGTGGCGGCCAGGAAAAAGGCCGTGGTCTGTCTGGCAGTCGATCCCATTTCAAATCCCGAAAGCGTGGCTGGGCATGGCATGGCTTTCCACCCATTCGGACGCAGGCGGAACGTGCTGTCCATCGGACGTTGGGAAGAGAACCACCCGATCTTCTCGCCAGTGTAGCGCCGGAAGCTCACTTAAGAAGAAGCGTCGATCCGGGCCGGCGAAGCCGAACCCGGAACCGGTGCGCTTCGGTCCAACGTGCCGATCAGCGAGGCACACCGGTCCGGGGGTCTCGCTACGCGCGCCCCGGAATGACGCTTTCTAAAGGCTTTTGCACTTAGCAACATCCTCGACCCGCAATCGTGTCGTCGCCCGTTCGCGCCCGATGAGCGGCAGCAGCGCGGCCAGTTCCGGCCCGCTCTCGCGCCCGGTCAAGGCGAGACGCAGCGGGTGGAACAGCGCCTTGCCCTTGCGGCCGCTCGCGCCCTTGAGCGCCGCGGTCCATGCGCCCCAGGTCCCGGCATCCCATGGCTCGGGCGGCAGCAGCGACGCCGCCTGCGCGAGGAAGGCGGCATCCTCGACGACGAGTCCGATCTCGCCGGCGGTCACGGCCCACCATGTCACGACGTCGTCGAACCGCTCGAGGTTGCCGCGCACCGCCATCCAGAACGGCTCGGCCTCGTCGTCGGTGATGCCCGCCGCCGCGAGGCGTCCGGCGACGGCGGCGAAGGGCAGGCCGTGCAGCGTGCGCGCGGAGAGCGCCACGAGCTCGGCAGGATCGAACCGCGCCGGGTTGCGGGAGATGTGCGCGAGGGCGAACAGACCGGCGAAGTCGTCGAGGCTCGCCACCGCGTGCACCGCGTCCGACGACCCGGTCAGCACCGCGAGCGCGGCGACCGCCAGCGCCTCGATCCCGGCCTCGCGCAGGCCGCCGAGCGACAGTGCGCCGGAGCGCTTGGAGAGCCCTTCGCCGTCGGCCGTCGTGAGCAGGTTGTGGTGGGCGAAGCGCGGTGCCGTGCCGCCGAGCGCCTGCGTCAGCTGGATCTGCACGGCGGTGTTGGTGACGTGGTCCTCCCCGCGGATCACGTCGGTGATGCCGAGGTCGAGGTCGTCGACGACCGAGGGCAGCGTGTAGAGGAAGCTGCCGTCCTCTCGCACCAGCACGGGATCGGAGAGCGAGGCGCAGTCGATGCGGCTCGGCCCGCGCACGCCGTCTTCCCAGGCCACCTCGACGCGATCGAGCTTAAAACGCCAGTGCGGGCGGCGCCCCTCGGCCTCTAGACGATCGCGATCCGTGTCGCTGAGGTCGAGCGCGGCACGGTCGTAGACCGGCGGCAGGTTTCGGGCTTGCTGGCGCTTGCGGCGGCGGTCCAGCTCGTCGGGCGTCTCGTAGCATGGGTAGAG
The DNA here is from genome assembly GCA_964657815.1 of Vulcanimicrobiota bacterium. Taxonomy (GTDB): domain Bacteria; phylum Pseudomonadota; class Alphaproteobacteria; order Rhizobiales; family Beijerinckiaceae; genus RH-AL1. The sequence continues at coordinate 5,207 of CAZZWW010000124.1, forward strand.
CCGGCCCGAAGCCTTGAGCCGCTCCGCCGCCGTCTCGTAGAGGGCGACGCGGGCGGACTGGTGCACGGTGAGGTCCGGCTTGATGCCGAGCCACGCGAGGTCGGTGGCGATCGCCTCGGCATATTCGTCGCGCGAGCGGGCGCGATCGGTGTCGTCGAAGCGCAGGATGAACTGCCCGCCGGCTTTACGCGCGACGATCCAGTTGATCAGCGCGGTGCGGGCATTGCCGATGTGGATGCGGCCCGTGGGCGACGGGGCGAAGCGGACGGCGACCTCGGTCATTCCGGCCGCAGCGAAGCGAAGATCCGGAACCGGTGCGCCTCGCATGGTCCGGTCAACGCGAGGCAGACCGGCCCCGGGTTCGGCGGCGTCGCCCCGGGATGACGAGGATGTCTCACTCGGCCGCGTGAGGCACGGGAAGCCCCCTGGCGATGCGCTCCTCCTTGAGCAGCTCGGCCACCAGGAAGGCCACCTCGATCGCCTGCTCGGCGTTGAGCCGGGGATCGCAATAGGTGTGGTAGCGGTCGCCGAGGTCGATCTCCGAGAGCGCCCGTGCGCCGCCGGTGCATTCGGTGACGTCGCGCCCGGTCATTTCGAGGTGGATGCCGCCGGCGTAGGTGCCTTCGGCGCGGTTGACGGCGAAGAAGGCCTGGATCTCGCCCATGATCCGCTCGAACGGGCGCGTCTTGAAGCCGGACGAGGCCTTGATCGTGTTGCCGTGCATCGGGTCGCACGACCACACGACCTGGCGCCCCTCGCGGCTCACCGCGCGCAGCAGCGGCGGCAGGCTTTCGCCGACCTTGTCGGCGCCGAAGCGGCAGATCAGCGTCAGGCGCCCCGGCTCGTTCCCCGGATTGAGAACGTCGATCAGCCGGATCAGCTCGTCGGGCTTCAGCGAAGGGCCGCACTTGAGGCCGAGCGGGTTCTTCACGCCGCGGGCGTATTCGACATGGGCGTGATCGAGCTGGCGCGTGCGGTCGCCGACCCAGATCATGTGGCCCGAGGTGGCGTAGGGGTCGCCGCTCGTCGAGTCGGTGCGGGTCAGCGCCTCCTCGAAGCCGAGCAGCAGCGCCTCGTGCGACGTGTAGAACTCGGTGGCGCGCAGCTCGGGATGGCTCTCGGGGTCGAGCCCGATCGCGCGCATGAAGCCGATGGTCTGCGAGATACGATCGGCGAGCTCGCCGTAGCGATGCGCCTGCGGCGAGTCCTGGATGAAGCCGAGCATCCAGCGGTGCGCGTTCTCGAGGTTGGCGTAGCCGCCGTTGGCGAAGGCGCGCAGCAGGTTGAGCGTCGCCGCCGACTGCCGGTAGGCGTCGAGCTGGCGGCCGGGATCGGGCACGCGCGCCTCGGCCGTGAAGGCGATGTCGTTGACGATGTCGCCGCGATAGGACGGCAGCTCGACCCCGCCGATCGTCTCGGTAGGCGCCGAGCGCGGCTTGGCGAACTGCCCGGCGACGCGGCCGACCTTCACCACCGGCAGCGCCGCGGCGAAGGTCGTGACGACGGACATCTGCAGGAAGACGCGGAAGAAGTCGCGGATGTTGTCGGCGCCGTGCTCGGCGAAGCTTTCGGCGCAATCGCCGCCCTGCAGGAGGAAGGCCTCGCCGGCGCAGACCTGCGCCAGGTGCTTCTTCAGCTTGCGCGCCTCGCCGGCGAAGACCAGAGGCGGGAAGCTCGCGAGCTGGCGCTCGACGGCGGCGAGGGCGTCGGGATCGGGGTATTCGGGCGCCTGCTGGATGGGCTTGCCCCTCCAGCTCCGAGGCGTCCAGCGGTCGGCGGACATCGTGAAGCTCCTTGCGGGCCGGTCGGCCACGCCTAGACGAGCCGCTTCCTATAGCAGGGCAGGGCAGCGGCGAAACCCCGCGCGGGCGTGGAAATGTGGCGAACCTTTCGCCGCACTGCAGCATTTGTCATGCGTCTCTCCACCAACGCCTCAGCAGCCGCGCCATGACCGACTTCACGACCCGCATCGAACTCCAGGACGCCAGCCCCGACGACTATACGGCGCTCGACGCGGCCATGACCGGCGCGAACTTCTCGAAGACGGTGCGCTCGGTGCGCGGGCAGGAATACAGGCTGCCGCACGGCACCTACTTTTCGCAGGCCTTCGGCATGAGCGCGACGGACGTGCGCAACCTGGCGGCCTCCGCCGCGAGCCGCACCGGTCGGCGTTACGACATCGTCACCACGTCGGGCGAGGTCGCGTATTTCCTGCATCCGGCGGCACTGTAACCTCGTTGTAACGGGGTTCGCCCACGGCGCCCTGCAATAACGAGCCGCTACCGGCAGGGCTTGCCCGGCAGCATGTCCAGGCTGACCATCTGTCCGGCCAGCACGAAGTCGCCGTAGTCGAAGCGCAGCGCGCGCGACACGCCGTTCTCGTAGAGTTCGAAGCCGAGCGTGTAGGCCGGCTCCTTGTCCTTGTGGCCGTCCTCGAAATACGAGATCACCACCGGCCATCGAGTCATGTGGTCCATCGCGACGACGCGGGCGGCGCCGGCGTCGTCGGTCGGCCCGGTCTTGGGACGGCCGATGATGGTGGTCGTGTCGTAGACCTTCTTGCCGTCGTCGGACCCGTCGAACACCTTGACCGTCACGATGTGCTGGTCGGCCTTGGCGGCGGCGATGATGCGCTTGAGGTGCGCCGTCGGAAACAGCACCTCCTGGTCGACGTCGAGCGCCTGCTCGGCCGGCTTCGACAGCTTGATCTGCAGCACGTCACCGCCCTCGCGCTCGGCGTGGCCGTCGACGACCTCCGGCGCGTTGCGGTCGACGCTGGTCTTCACGTCGAAGGAGAAGCTCTTGCCGTCGGCGCCCTCGAAGGTCGCCGAGCGCATGTCCGAGAGCCGCGTGGCGCCCTCGGCCGGCTGCATCTCGGTGATCTGGCGGAAGTTCTGGCTGTAGCCGGCGCAGGCCGA
>CAZZWW010000125.1:0-8039 GCA_964657815.1 Vulcanimicrobiota bacterium
GCGGCATGGACTTCTAGTCGCAGCCTCTTCGCTGCACGAAGGAGCGGGGTCCCGAAACCATCGGGGCCCCGCTTTCGTATCGGGAGTCAGAGAGCGACTCACGGGACGGAAAATGACGAATTCGTTCGACTTTCGTCCGCGCGAGACGGGTGCGGATCACGCTTCGGATCAGGACAGGCATCGCGAGTTCCGCCGTACGGCGACGCGCGCCGACCTGCTCGATGCGGTCGCCGCCAAATGTTCCCCGCTCTCGCGAAGCGAGGCGCGCGCCGTGTTCGAGATGGCGCTGGAGGAGATGGCCGCTTCGCTGACGCGCGGCGAGGCGGTGAAGCTGCGCTCCTTCGGCCTCTTCAGCGTGCGCGCCAAGCGCGAGCGCATCGGCCGCAACCCGCGCACCGGCGCCGAAGTGCCGATCACCCCGCGCCGCGTGCTGACGTTCAAGCCGTCGCCGGTGCTGCTGGAGGAGGTGAACCGGCGGACGAAGCCGGTGAAGCGGACGCATTGAGGCTTCGCGTCGCGCCGAGCTTCCGTGAAGAAAGCGTAAGGCGACAAGCCTTTAAGGCGGCGCAATCGTTCGTGTTAAGTGCCGGAACCGACACCTGGACACGGCCTGATGAAAGCTCTCGGATTCCTCGTCGCTGCCTTCAGCCTCTTCTGCGCTGTCGCTGCTGCGATGACCGGTCAGACCAGCTTCTATCTCGTCGCCGGCTTCGGCCTGCTCGCTGCCGCGACGACGTTCCTCTCCGCACCGATCTCGGCCTACCTCAAGATTTTCGTCGGCATCTTCTCGGTCGAGATCATCGTGTTCGGTGCCAATGCACTGGCTGTCGCGACGAAGCATTGGCCGGAGCGTCTCTCCGACTTCGCGATGCCCGTCAGCTTGCCCGTCACCGCCGAGCTGTTCTCGATCCTCGTCTATGCCGTCTCCTTCGTGCCGCTGGTGCACCGCATGACGGTGATCGCCGACCGGTACTTTCAGGAGACCGCGCCGGCCGATATCAAGTTTCCCCCTTTCAACTGGCTGAAGACCAGCGAACGCGCCTGGGCCGTCACGATGATCGTGATCCTGGTGCTGATCAACCAGGTCCAGGTGTTCCTCTCGATCCTGATCTCGTTCGTGTCGCGCGACCTCTTCAACGCCATCCAGGCCTACGATTCCGCGGGCTTCTGGCATCAGATCCTCGTCGTCTTCCCGATCCTGGCCTCGCCCTACATCGTCTCGAAGGTCGTGGAATTCCTGCTCCAGTCCTCGCTGATCATCCGATGGCGCCGCTGGCTGACCGACGATTACTCGGCGCGCTGGCTCGACGGGCACAATCACTACCGGATGTCTCTGGCGGGTGTCGGCGTCGACAACCCCGACCAGCGCATCTCGGAGGACATCAGCCGCTTCATCGACGGCGGCCAGATCGGCTACGGTCTCTATACTTTCAGCGTCATCCTGATCTCGCAGCTGTCGACCTTCGTCTCCTTCGCCATCCTCTTGTGGGTGTTGTCGGCGGACCTGTCGTTCCCCGGCACCAACATCGTCATTCCCGGCTTCCTGCTGTGGTGCGCGCTGATCTACGCGGCGATCGGCTCGGTGGCGACGCACCTCATCGGCCGGCCTCTGGCGCGGCTCTCGTTCGCGCGGCAGCACTACGAGGCCAACTTCCGTTTCTCGTTGGCGCGCCTGCGTGAATACGGCGAGCAGGTCGCTCTGCTATCCGGCGAGCATAACGAAAAGCTGTCGTTGCACGAACGCTTCAAAAGCGTCGTCTCGAACTATTACAGCGTTGTCTTCGTACAGGCACGGCTGATGTTCTTCACCGCATTCTTCGGCCAGTATTCCAGCTTCATTCCCTACGCGATCACGGCGCCGTTCTACTTCGCCAAGAAAATAAAGCTTGGGCTGATGCAACAAGTCTCTCGCGCCTTCGGCGAGGTCAACCAAGCGTTGACGTTCTTCATCACCTATTACCAGCAGCTTGCCGAGTACGTCTCGGTGCTCGATCGTCTCTCGTCCTTCGACCGTGACCTGGAGACCGGCGAGGGGATGAAATCCTTCGTCAGGTTGCCGACTGCCGCGAACGACGAGCTCGCGCTGCAGGGTGTCTCGCTCCGCCTGCCGTCGGGCGAGAGCATCATGTCGAGCCTCGATCTGAAGCTCTCACCCAAGCAAAGCGTCCTGCTGACCGGACCGTCGGGGTCGGGCAAGTCGACCCTGTTCAGGGCCGTCGCCGGGATCTGGCCGTACGGCGACGGCTTCGTGCGCGTTCCCCAGGACGCACGGGTCATGGTGCTGCCGCAGAAGCCCTACCTGCCGATCGGCACGCTGAGGGCAGCTGTCGCTTATCCCGCCGGATCGCAGGATTACGACGAGGCTGCCATCATCGCCGCTCTCGAAGATGTCGAGCTCAAGGCTTTCGCCGATCGCCTGAACATCGAGGAGAACTGGACACAGATCCTGTCGGGCGGCGAGCAGCAGCGGTTGGCCGTGGCGCGTGCGCTGCTGGCCAAACCGGATTGGCTGCTCATGGACGAGGCCACGGCGGCAATGGATCCGGCGCTCGAGCATCGCATCTACGAGATCGTGGCCTTAAGGCTGCCGAACACGACGGTGGTTTCGAACGGACATCGAGCGACGCTCACCGATTTGCACCATCGTCGTTTGACGATGAAGCCGACGGCCGACGGCCGCTTCACGCCCGAGGACGTGCTCGTCGCCGCGCAGTAGCGCGCGTTACGCTTCGACCGCGTGCGCCGGCTTCTTGTCGCACGGGAAGCGCGGACCCAAGTCGCGCATCTGCGCTTCGATGCATTCGACGTCGAGGCGGATCGCGGTGCCGCCGGAGAAGGTGAGGGTGACCAGCCCGGCGGGCTCGCTCCCCGGCTGAAAGTCGATCGCCAGGAGGTTCAGCACGCGCTCGCCGTCGTCCTGCGCCAGGCCGGTGCGCGTGACGCCGAGCACGCGCTCGAAGTGCAGGCCCATGGCCGCCCGCTCGCAGCCCCCGGCAGCCGCCTTGATCCAGTCGAAGCGCCGGCCCACCATCGCGAAGCGTTTCTCCGCGGGCAGGTAGGCGAGATCGCTCACGGCGATCCGCGCGTCCTGCAGGTTGGCCGACAGGACCGAGAGGTCGTCCGCATCCATGACGACGAGGGCGAGGCGGACGTCTTCGGCGCTGGATTGGGTCAATGGCAGGTCCTCGTTCACGCGCGTAACGCGCCCGAGGAGCCACGGGTCCTTCGCGTTCGAACGTGCTCGGCCGTCGATCTCACAGGTGCTTCATCACCGCGCGGTACTCGGGGATGATCTCCGCCGGCGTCCCGACGGCGCGCACCGCGCCCTCGTCGATCCACACCACGCGGTCGCACAGCTCCTCCAGCGTCGGAAGGTCGTGCGAGACGACGAGGATGGTGCCGTGGTGGGCGAAGTCCTTGATGTAGGCGTCGCACTTGGCGCCGAAGGCGGCGTCGCCGACCGAGAGCGCCTCGTCGACGATGAGGATGTCGGCGTCGGCGTGGGCGCAGATCGCGAAGGCGAGGCGCGACAGCATGCCGGAGGAGTACATCTTCAGCGGCTGGTAGAAGAAGTCGCCGATGTCGGCGAAGGCGGCGATCGAGTCCATCCGCGCGACGATCCGCGCCTTCTTCAGCCCGAGGATGGCACCCCCGATCAGCGCATTCTCGCGGCCGGTCAGCTCGAGGTCGAAGCCGGCGCCCAGCGCCAGGATCGGCGCCAGGCGGCCCTCGATCGTCGTGGTGCCGTGGGTCTGCGTGGTGATCCCGCAGAGGATCTGCAGCAGCGTGGTCTTGCCGGCGCCGTTGCGTCCGATGATGCCGACGCACTCGCCCTTCGAGACGGCGAAGCTCACGTCACGGAGCACCCAATGCTCCTTGTAGAACTGCTTCCAGCGGCCGAACAGCGTCTGCTTCAGCTGGTCGTTGCGGTGCATGTAGAGCTGGAAGGCCTTGCCGACGCCCTCGCAGCGGATGACCGTCTCAGCCATGATCGCGCTAGATGACATCGACGAACACGGACTTGTAGCGCATGAAGAAGCGATAGCCGAAACGGAACACGAACAGGGAGACCGCGACCGAGCCGACGTAGAGCAGCCCGTTCGGCAACACGCCGCGGATCAGCACGTCGCGGATCATCTCGACGTAATTGCCGATGATGTTGAGGTGCACGATCCAGCGCAGCCGCTCGGGCACATCGGTGATCTGGTAGAAGATCGGCGTCGCGAACATGAACACCGGCACGATCGAGATCATGAGGTGGGCCACGTCGCGGGTGAACGAGCCCAGCGCCATCAGGAACCAGCAGGCGCCGAGCAGGAACAGGATGAACGGCACCACGACCAGCGGCAGCAGCAGCGTGGTCAGCGGCAGGCGGTGGGTGACGGCGACGATGAAGACGAGCAGGACCGCGAAGGAGATGCCGGCGTAGGTCAGCGCGCGGATCGAGGCGGTCCAGGCCAGCGTCTCGGACGGGAAGATCGACTTCTTGATGAAGTTCACGTGCTCGTGCAGCAGCCCCGGCGAGCGATACATGAGTTCGGAGAAGAGGTTGAAGACGATCAGGCCGGTGAAGATCGAGAGCGCGTAGTTGACGCCGCCGCCGTTGGCCGACTTCGGCACGCCCACGGCGTTCGAGAAGATGAGCGTGTAGAAGGTCAGCATCACCAGCGGACCGAAGATGGCCCATGTCCAGCCGAGCGCCGAGCCGCGGAACCGTGCCGCGAGTTCGCGCCGCACCACCGCGCGGATCAGCTCGCGGAAGTGCCACGCGCGTTGCAGGGGGACGAGCAGATCCATCGAGCTTTCGGGGTGAACCTCGGGTCGCGTCGGGCTCTATGACCAACGGATGCGGCGGGAGATAGACAGGTCGCTCCGCCTCCGTCAACGCGACGGCTGCCGCAGCGCAGCGGAAGCTCTACGACTGTGACAAAAGCTTAGCGGTGGAACCGTGTACGATTCCGGGAGGTTGGTGGGCACATCACAAAGGAGCGTAACATGGCCGATGAACAGCACGCCAAGGGCTTCGCCAAGAAGGTCGAGGGCGCCGTCAAGGACGCCGTCGGCAAGCTGACCGGGAACGAGAAGCTGCAGGCCGAGGGCAAGGCCGACAAGCTCGAGGGGTCGGGCCGACAGGCCGTCGGCGACGTCAAGGACGCCGGCCGCAGCGTGGCCGACGCCGTCAAGCGCTGATCGCTCGACACTGAGTTGCTTGGAGGCGTCGGGCGCGAGCCCGGCGCCTTTTTGCCGTCGGCATCTCGGTTGCCCCATCAGGCCGGCGTGCCTAGCTTGTCGGGACATCCGAGGATCACCATGCCCGCTTCGACCAATCCGCTGCTCGAGCCCTGGACCGGCCCGTTCGAGGCACCGCCTTTCGGCGCGGCACGGGCCGAACATTACCGGCCGGCCTTCGACGCGGCTCTGGCGGAGAACAAGGCGGAGATCGAGGCGATCGCCGCCGATGCCGAGGCACCGAGCTTCGCCAACACGATCGAGGCGATGGAGCGCTCCGGCGAGGCCCTGGACCGCGTCGCGTCCGTCTTCTTCAACCTGACCGGCACCGATACGACGGACGAGCTCGAGGCCATCGAGATGGCGGTCGCGCCGGTGCTGTCGCGCCATTCCTCGGCGATCTACCTCGACCCGAGGCTGTTCGCCCGGATCGACGCGCTGTGGCAACGCCGCGCCGCTCTCGGCCTGACGCCGGAGCAGGCACGCGTGCTGGAGCGCTACCACGTCCGTTTCACCCGCGCCGGCGGCGCGCTGGCGACTGAGGCCAAGACCCGTCTCGCGGCCATCAGCGAGCGGCTGGCGACGCTGGGCACGCAGTTCAGCCAGAACCTCCTCGCCGACGAGAAGGGCTGGGAGATGGTCCTCGACCAGCCCGACGATCTCGCGGGGCTGCCGAAGGCGATGGTCGACGCCGCGGCCGGGGCCGCCGAGGCCCGCGGCCATGCCGGCAAGCACGTCGTCACGCTGTCGCGCTCCTCGGTCGAACCGTTCCTGCAGTTCTCGGCGCGGCGCGACCTGCGCGAGCGCGCCTTCCAGGCCTGGTCGATGCGCGGCGAGAGCGGCGGCGCCACCGACAACCGCGCCATCGCCGCCGAGACCGTGGCCTTGCGCGCCGAGAAGGCACGGCTGCTCGGCTACGACAGCTTCGCCGCTTACCGCCTCGAAGACACGATGGCGAAGACGCCGGCACGGGCCCGCGAGCTGCTGCACTCCGTGTGGGAGCCGGCCAAGGCGCGGGCGGCCCGCGAGGAGCACGAGCTGCAGGCCTTGGCCGCCGCGGCCGGCGGCAACCATGCCGTCGAGCCCTGGGACTGGCGCTACCTCCAGGAGAAGCGTCGCGTCGCCGAGTTCGACCTCGACGAGGGCGAGATCAAGCCGTACTTCCAGCTCGAGAAGATGATCGAGGCGGCGTTCTTTGCCGCGACGCAGCTCTTCGGCGTCACCTTCACGCCACGGCCGGACGTGCCGCTCTACCATCCCGACGCCCGCGCCTGGGAGGTGAAGGACGCCGCCGGCGGGACGGTGGCGCTGTTCATCGGCGATTATTTCGCCCGGCCCTCGAAGCGCTCGGGCGCCTGGATGTCCGGCTTCCGCGACCAGAAGAAGCTCGACGGCGTGGTGCGTCCGATCGTGGTCAACGTCATGAACTTCGCGAAGGCCCAGAAGGGCGAGGCCAGCCTGCTGTCCTTCGACGACGCCCGCACCCTGTTCCACGAGTTCGGCCACGGCCTGCACGGCATGCTGTCGGACGTCACCTATCCCACGCTGTCGGGCACGAGCGTCAGCCGCGACTTCGTCGAGTTCCCTTCGCAGCTCTACGAGCACTGGCTGGAAGAGCCGGAGCTGCTGCGCCGCTTCGCCGTGCACAAGGACACCGGCGAGGCGATCCCCGAGGCGCTGCTGTCGCGCCTGCTGTCGGCGCGCAATTACAACCAGGGCTTCGCTTCGGTCGAGTACACGGCCTCGGCGCTGGTCGACTTGGACCTCCATGCCAGCGCCGGCGAGAGCCCGGTCGACGTCGTCGCCTTCGAGCGCGCCACGCTGGACAGGCTCGGCATGCCGCACGGCATCGTCATGCGGCACCGCACGCCGCATTTCGGGCACGTCTTCTCCGGCGACGGCTATTCCGCCGCCTACTACAGCTATCTCTGGTCGGAGGTGCTCGACGCCGACGGATTCGACGCCTTCACCGAGGCCGGCGACATCTTCGATCCGGCAACTGCCAAGCGCCTGCGCGACCACGTCTACGCTGCCGGCAACACCGCCGATCCGGAAGCAGCCTATCTGGCGTTCCGTGGCCGCGCCCCCTCGCCCGAACCGCTGCTCAAGAAGCGCGGGCTGGTGGCCGCCGCGTGAAGCTGAAGCCTGCCGCGCCGTCGGACGCCATCCTGGAGCGCCTGACCGCACTCCACCCCAAGAAGATCGACCTCTCCTTGGAGCGGGTCGAGACGCTGCTGGAGCGCCTCGGCCGGCCGCAGGACCGCGTGCCGCCGGTCATCCACGTCGGGGGCACCAACGGCAAGGGCTCCACCGTCGCCTTCCTCCGCGCGATACTGGAGGCGGCGGGCAAGCGCGTCCACGTCTATACCTCGCCCCACCTCGTGCGCTTCCACGAGCGCATCCGCCTCGGCGCCGAGAGCGGCGGCCGCTTCGTCGACGAGGCCGATCTCGCCGCCACGCTGGAGCGTTGCGAGAAGGTCAACGACGGCGCGCCGATCACCTTCTTCGAGATGACCACCGCCGCCGCCTTCCACCTCTTCGCCGAGCGCCCGGCCGACGTGCTGCTGCTGGAGGTCGGGCTCGGCGGCCGCTTCGACGCCACCAACGTGGTGGCCCAACCGCTTGCCAGCGTGGTCACGCCGGTGTCGATGGACCACGTCGAATTCCTCGGCGACACCGTCGAGAAGATCGCCCGCGAGAAGGCCGGGATCTTCAAGCGCGACCGTCCCGCGTTCCTCGGCCTCCAGGGCGACGCGGCGCTCGATGTCCTGCAGCGCGAGGCCCGCCGCGCCGGGGCCCCGTTGCGGATC
>CAZZWW010000126.1:0-8024 GCA_964657815.1 Vulcanimicrobiota bacterium
CCGCGAGGACCTTTCCAAGCCTCCGAGCCGGCTGGCGCGCCTGGGTGAGGCGCTCAGCCTGCGCTACCGCGGCAGCCTCGAATGGGTGCTGCGCCACCAGTCGCTGATGCTGCTCGTCACCGCCGGCACGCTGGCGGCGACGATCTTCCTTTATGTCGAAAGCCCCAAGGGCTTCCTGCCGCCGCAGGACACCGGGCTGATCTCGGCCGTAACCGACGCCGACACTTCGGTCTCCTTCGACGCGATGTCGAAGCTGCAGCAGCGTATCGCCGCCGACATCCGCACCGATCCCGCCGTCGCCGGCGTCACCTCCGTGGTCGGCGTCGGCACTGTCAACGCCACCCCCAACGCCGGCAAGCTCTCGATCGTGCTGAAGCCGCGCGACAGCCGCGACGGTGTCAAGACCATCATCAAGCGCCTGAAGGACAAGCTCGCCCTCGTCCCCAAGATCAGTGTGGCGTTCCTGAGCGTCCAGGACATCCAGATCACCGCGCAATCGTCGCGCTCGCAGTACCAGTACACACTGAATGGCACGGACCAGACGGAGGTCTCGGACTGGTCGAACAAGCTGGTGGCGCAGATGCGCAACTCGCCGATGCTGCGCGACGTCACCTCCGAGGCGCAGGACGGCGGCCTCAGGCTCTACGTCGACATCAACCGAGAGCTGGCGGGGCGGCTCGGCATCTCCGTGCAGACGGTCAACGACACGCTGTACGACGCCTTCGGCCAGCGCCAGGTCTCGACGATCTACGGGCAGACCAACCAGTATCGCGTGATCCTGGAGGCGGCGCCTCAATACCTCGCGGACGCGGACTCTCTGAAGCACCTCTACGTGTCGTCGACCACGGCGGCGCAGGTCCCGCTTTCGACCTTCACCGGGCTCAAGAACGACACCGCACCGCTCTCGGTCGAGCACACCGAGCAGTTCCCGGCAGTGACCATCTCGTTCAACGTGCCGGACGGCGAGGCGCTCGGCGACGCCGTCAAGGCGATCGACGAGGCCACGCGCAGCATCGGCATGCCGGGCTCTATCACCGGCACTTTCGCCGGCGACGCGGCGGAGTTCTCCGCCTCGCTCGCCAACGAGCCCTACCTGATCCTGGCCGCCGCCATCGTCATCTACATCGTGCTCGGCGTGCTCTACGAAAGCGCGATCCATCCGATCACGATCCTGTCGACCCTGCCATCGGCTGGCGTCGGCGCCCTGCTCGCACTCAAGCTTTTCGGGCTCGACCTGTCGCTGATCGCGCTGATCGGGATCGTGCTGCTGATGGGTATCGTCAAGAAGAACGCCATCATGATCATCGACTTCGCGCTCGACGCGGAGCGCGAGCACGGACTGTCGCCCCACGACGCCATCGTGCAGGCCTCGGTGCTGCGCTTCCGCCCGATCATGATGACGACGCTGGCCGCCCTGTTCGGCGCCCTACCGCTGGCCTTCGCCACCGGCACTGGCTCCGAGCTGCGCAACCCCCTCGGCATCTCCATCGTCGGCGGCCTGCTTTTGAGCCAGCTGATCACGCTCTACACGACGCCGGTGATCTACGTGGCGCTGGAGCGCGTGCGCGCCCGCCTCTTCGGCCGCGTCACGGCGCAGCTGGAGGCCGCCGAGGAGCCGGAGGAGTTCGAGCAACGGCGGGCCGCGGAATGACGGGGGAGAATGAGATCGGATGAACGTCTCTGCCCCCTTCATCCATCGGCCCATCGGCACGATCCTCCTCGCGCTCGGCATCTTCATGGTCGGCGCGGTGGCGTACTTCCTGCTGCCGGTCGCGGCGCTGCCTTCGGTCGACTTTCCCGCGGTGTTCATCAACACGCAGTACCCGGGCGCTGCGCCCGAGGTGATGGCGGCGACGGTGGCGGCGCCGATCGAGCGGCACGTCGGCGAGATCCCCGGTCTGACGGAGCTCACCTCGGTGAGCTCTCTCGGCAACACCGTCATCATCGCTTTGTTCGATATCAACCGAAACGTCGATGGCTCGGCGCGTGACGTGCAGGCGGCGCTCAATGCCGCCACCGTGGACCTGCCGGCAGGCCTGCCCAACGTGCCCATCTTCCGCAAGGCCAACCCCAACAACGCGCCGGTTCTGATTCTCGCCCTGACCTCGAACGAGCTGTCGCCCTCCGCCGTCTACGACGCAGCCGACTCGGTGTTGGTGCAGCGCATCTCGCAGATCGACGGCGTCGCCGAGGTCAGTGTCGCCGGCGCCGACCAGCCGGCGATTCGCATCAGCGCCGATCCGACGAAACTCTCGGACATGGGTCTCTCCATGGACGACCTGCGAACCACGATCGTCAACGCCAACGCGATCTCGCCGACCGGCATCATCGACGGCGACCGTTTCGGGCGGGCGATCTCCACCAACGACCAGCTGAAGACGCTGGCGGACTATCGCAATCTCGTCGTCAAGAACGCCGGCGGCAACAGCGTCATCCTCGGCGATGTCGCGACCGTGGCGCAGGCCACCCGCAACAGCCGTTCGGAGGCCACCTTCAACGGCGTGCCGGCGGTGCTGCTCTACGTCCGCAAGCAGGCCAGCGCCAACGTCATCCAGACGGTGGATGCGATCAAGGCGCTGATCCCGCAGACGCAGCGCTTCCTCCCCGCGGCCCTCAAGGTCTCGGTGCTGAACGATCGGACCACCACCATTCGTTCCAGCGTCGACCACATGGTGGGCACGTTGTTCGCCACGATCGTCCTCGTGATGATGGTGGTGTTCGTGTTCCTGCGCCGGCTCGCGGCGACCGCGGCGGCGGGCGTCACCGTGCCGCTGGCGCTCGCCGGCACCTGCGCCTGCATGTATGCCGCCGGCTTCTCGATCGACAACATTTCGCTGATGGCGCTCGCCACATCGGTCGGCTTCGTCGTCGACGACGCGATCGTGATGATCGAGGTCATCGACAAGAACCGCGAAACCGGCATGAGCCCGATGCAGGCGGCGTTGGCCGGCTCGAAGCAGATCGGCTTCACCGTGATCTCTATTTCGATCTCGCTGCTCGCCGCCTTCATCCCGCTGCTGTTGCTCGGCGGCCTCGCTGGGCGGCTTTTCCGCGAGTTCTCGATCACACTGGCCTTCGCCATCGTGATCTCGACCGTGGCCTCGCTGACGATCACGCCGATGGTCAGCGCCAATTTCGGCGGTCGCCATAAGCCCCGCGCGCCCAACCTTTTCGATCGCGTTGTCGAGGGTGTGCTCGACCGCAACGCGCGGTTCTACGCGGCGACCCTGCGGGTGGTGCTGCGCCACCGCATCCTCACGCTGCTGACCTTCTTCGGCACGATCGGGCTGACGGTCTACATGTTCGCCGTCACGCCCAAAGCGGCCTTCCCCGCCGACGACACCGATCTCATCGTCGCCACCAGCGAGGCGCCCCCCGAGACGTCGTACGAGGCCATGGTGCCGCTGCAGAACGCGCTGGCGGCGGCCGCGCTCAAGGATCCGGCGGTGCAGAACGTCGGCTCGTCGCTCGGCAATCCCGGCGGCGGCCCGAACGCGACGTCGAGCAACGAGGGCAAGATCTTCATCTCGCTGAAGCCGCTCGCCGAGCGCGGCAACATGAGCGCCGAAGGGGTGATCGCCCGGCTGCGCAAGCGGTTCAAGAAGGTCGTCGGCATCGACGCCTTCATGGTCGCGCAGCAGGACCTGCGCTTTGGCGGCCGCGACTCGAAATCGACGGAGCAGTTCACCCTTTCCGACAACGACTACCCCGAGCTGACGAGATACTACCCTCAGGTGGTCGACAAGATGAAGACGCTGCCGATGCTGATCGACGTCACCACCGACCACGAGGCCAGCGGGTTGCAGGCCAATGTCGACGTCGATCGCACGATCATGTCGCGCCTCGGCGTAACCATGGCCAACGTCGACAATTCGCTGAACGACAGCTTCGCGCAGCGTCAGATTTCGACCATCTACTCGCCGCGCAACCAGTACCGCGTGGTGCTCGAGAACAAGGCGCGGGAGACGCGCCAGATCAGCGATCTGCTCAACATCTATGTGCCGGCCGGCGTCAGCCTGCAGAATTCGACCGGCCTCGGCGGTGGTGGCGTGCAGACGGCGCTCAACCCCGGCGCCAGCGCGCAGGGAACCACGGCCGGCGGTCAATCCTCGACGAGCGGGACGACGACCGGAGCTACGCCCGGCGGCACGACGACGGGCGCGAGCACGACGGTGAGCGGCCTCACCGCAGGCGCGGTCATCTCGTCCTCGGCCAACGCGCAGAGCTCGACGCAGTCGGCGGCGGCGACCGGCCAGGTGCGGCTCGATTCCATGGCTAAGGTCGGTATCGGCTTCGCGCCCCTGACGGTGAACCACCAGGGCCAGTTCCCGGAGGTGACGATCAGCTACAACCTCAAGCCCGGGACCCTCAAGGAGGAGGCCAACGCCGCGGTGCTCAAGGCGGTCGCGGAGATGCACCTGCCCGATACGTTGCACGCCGAGTTCTCTGGCGATACCAAGCAGTTCCAGCAGAGCGCCGGCTCGCAGGTCCTCCTGCTCTACGCCGCGCTGATCTCCGTCTACATCGTGCTCGGCGTGCTCTACGAGAGCTTAGCGCACCCGCTCACGATCATCTCGACGCTGCCCTCGGCGGGACTCGGCGCGCTGCTGGCGCTCAACGTCACCGGCACGGAGCTGTCGCTCATCGCCTTCATCGGGATCGTGTTGCTGATCGGCATCGTCAAGAAGAACGGCATCATGCTGGTCGACTTCGCGCTCCACGCCGAGCGCGACCGCGGCCTTCCCGCGGACGAGGCGATCTACGAAGCCTGCATAGAGCGCTTCCGCCCGATCCTGATGACGACGCTCGCCGCGCTACTCGGCGCCGTGCCGCTGATCGTGTCATCGGGCCCGGGCTCGGCCTTCCGCCGCCCGCTCGGCATCACCATCGCCGGCGGCCTCATCGTCTCGCAAGTGCTGACGCTCTACACGACGCCGGTGATCTACCTCTACCTCGACAAGCTGCACCAGCGGCTTCGCCGGATGCGGGTGCCACGCCGGCGCCGCGCGATGGCGGCGCCGGCGGAGTAGCGTCGTCCTTCCCCGCTTTGCGGCCGAGGATGCCGTTAGCCCTTTCGCTTCAACCTGGCGGCGAAGAAGCCGTCGATACCGGCGAAGCGCGGTTCGGCGTCGGGCATATGGCAGGGCAGCGAACGCATCTCGCCCTGTGCATTGACAATCTCGGTAAGCCCGCCGACCTCGTCCACGCTGATCGGCGAGCGCACGACGTCGGGGTTGCGGCGCAGCAGCGCGGCGATCTGCGCCTCGCCCTCCTCCGGCTCGATCGAGCAGGTGCAATAGACAAGCGTGCCGCCGGGCCGCAGCAGGTTCACGGCATTGTCGAGCAGCTTGGTCTGCAGCGCCGTCAGCGCGGCGAGGTCGCCCGGCTTCTTGGTCCAGGCGATGTCGGGGTGGCGGCGCAGCGTGCCCGTGCCGAGGCAGGGCGCATCGAGAAGCACGGCGTCGAACGGCGGCAGCTTGAGGCTGGTGGCGTCCGACACAAGCAGCTCGGCCTCGAGTCCGAGCCGGGCGAAATTGGCAGAGAGCCGCTTCAGCCGCTCGGCGGAACGATCCACCGCGGTCAGGCGCGCGCCGGCGGCGGCAAGCTGCGCCGCCTTCCCCCCCGGCGCGGCGCAGAGGTCGGCGACGCGCTGCCCGGAGGTCACACCGAGGAAGGTCGCGGGCAACGCGGCGGCGGCATCCTGCACCCACCATGCGCCCTCGGAATAGCCGTCGAGCGCCTCGATCGACGTGTGCGGCGCCAGCCGCAGCGATCCCGTCGGCAACACGCGGGCGCCGAGCCTGGCAGCCCATTCTGCGGCATCGCTCGTCACGGTGAGGTCGAGCGTCGGCTCGTCGCGGATCGCAGCGGCGATGGCTTTGGCCGAGGCTTCGCCGTAGCTCTTGCGCCAGCGCGCAGCGAGCCAGGACGGCACGTCGTGCTCCAGAGGATCGCTGGCGGCGAGGATTTCGTCGCGCTGGCGGGCGACGTTGCGCAACACGGCATTCGCCAGCGCGGCGAAGCCGGCGCTCTTGCGGTCGAGCCGCACGGCGCGCACCGCGAGGTCCACGGCGGCATGGTCGGGCACGTCGAGCAGCAGGATCTGCGCGGCGCCGACGATCAGCGTCCATTCGAGCTCGGGCAACCCCTTGGGCAGCCCTTTGTCCAGAAAGCCGGCGATGGCGTTGCGGATCGTGCCCAATCGGCGCAGCGCAGCGGTGACGATCGAGCGCGCCAAGGCACGGTCGCGATCATCCAGTGTCGCGAGGCGGCTCGGCACGGCAACGTGGGAAAACCGCTCCTCGAGTAGGTGACCTTTCGCGACGATATCCTGCAGGATGAGCGCCGCAGCGACGCGGGTCATCAGCCCGGGGTGCTTCTCCGCCTCAGCACGCTCGGCCGCCGCCTGCGCCGCGGCGTTGCCGGCGGAACCCTGCCGCCTCGCAGCCGGCTTCGTGCCGGATCGCCGCTCGTCCACCAAATCACTCAGCCTCCACCGCAAAACTAGCATAGCCGTCGCGGCCCGGCGAAACCATGACCCGTGCGTAGGGAGCGCGATCCTGACGGCAAAGAAAAAGCCCGGCGGCAAAGCCGGGCTTCGTCGATAAGGGAAGGCCGCCGATTACCGACCCGGCTTGGGGTTGCTCGGGCCGGGAGTCGGCTGGCTGCTGGTGGAGCCGGAGCTCTTCGCCATCGACGTCGCGCCGCCGGTCGAGTTCGCGCCGACAAAAGCGCCGCCGCCCGTGCCTTGTCCTGCCAGAAGGGAGATGCCTGCAATCGTGAGCATCATGGACAATGATCCTTGTCTTCGCTTGATGCGTGTCGGCGCCTATGTTTGGGGGAAGCTAAGCCCAGGCTCCTGCAAAGACGTAAGCTCGACGACAGCCGCGCCACCTTTCCGACCGCGCAAGCGAAAGATCTGCAAGCCACCGACGCCAAAATTTCCTTTGTTTCTCCTCAGCTTTTTCTGTCGTGCGGCCGGCTTGGCAGCCCTGGGCAAAGCTGACACAACGCGCCCTTTCCGATCCCGCTCTTCCGAAAGGTCCCCGCGATGACAGTCTCCGAGAACCCCGCCGAGGTGATCCGCGACGGCGAGGGCGGTGGCAAGATCATCGACGGCAAGATCGCCGCGGCGCAGGTGCTGCTCGAGGTCACCGAGCGCACCAAGGCGCTGGCGGAAAAAGGCGTGAAACCCGGCCTTGCCGTGGTTCTGGTGGGCGAGAATCCGGCCAGCCAGGTCTACGTGAAGGCCAAGGGCAAGGCGGCCAAGGAGGCCGGCTTCCATTCCGTGCAGCACGACCTTCCCAAAGAGACGTCGGAAGCCGACATCCTGAAGCTCGTCGACGAGTTGAACAACGATCCCGCGATCCACGGGATCCTGGTGCAGTTGCCCCTGCCCGAGCACGTCAACGCGACCAAGGTGCTGGAATCGATCAACCCGGAGAAGGACGCCGACGGCTTCCACCCGGTCAACGTCGGCCTGCTCGCGATCGGCTCGATGGAACGGGCCCTGGTGCCGTGCACCCCCGCCGGCTCGCTGGTGCTCGTCGAGAAGGCCGCGGCCGCATTGGGCGTGAAGCTCGACGGCCTGAACGCCGTGATCGTCGGGCGCTCCAACATCGTCGGCAAGCCGATGGTGCAATTGTTGCTGTCGAAGAACATGACGGTGACGGTGGCGCATTCGCGAACGAAGGACCTTGCCGGCGTCGTGCGGGCTGCCGACCTCGTCGTGGCGGCCGTGGGCCGGCCTGAGATGGTGAAGGGCGACTGGATCAAGCCCGGCGCCATCGTGATCGATGTCGGGATCAACCGCATCGAAGGCGAGGGTCTGAACGCTCAGGGCAAGCCGAAGACGAAGCTCGTCGGCGACGTCGACTACGCCGGCTGCGCGAAGAACGCCGCCGCGATCACCCCGGTGCCGGGCGGCGTCGGGCCGATGACCATCGCGATGCTGATGTCGAACACGCTTCGCTCGGCCGAGCGCACGGCGAGGCTCAGCTTGCCCAGCTTCGTCGCGACCTGGA
>CAZZWW010000127.1:0-7989 GCA_964657815.1 Vulcanimicrobiota bacterium
GTCGGGGGACCGCGATCGAGTCTTGCGTCGTCACCGCAGCATCATTGGGTTGGTGTGGCACCGCGACGGGCTCGCTTGCCGCTTGCGTTTCCTGTCTTCCGCGAGGCTGATCAGGCGAAACCTCGACGTGGGACGGCTCCTGGGCCGCAAGGAGGTCGTGCGACGCGGGCATGGGATCGGACACCGGCGCCTCGAGCTCTTCGACAGTCGGCTCCTCTGGCGGCGGCTCCTCGGGCCGGCCCCGGCCCGGCAGCGATTGATCGTCCGCGATGATGCGGCGGATCGAGGCTAAAATCTCCTCCATCGAAGGCTCGTAGGGCCGCGCGTCGCCACTGCCGGCCGGGGGAGGAACGGGGTTGGGTGCGTTCATGGCCTCGGACATGGGGATGGTGCGAAGGATGCCGCGTCCAGTCCGCCTTCACTGTAGGCGGACGGGAATGGTTAAGTCTTCCTTAATCTAGAAGTTTCTGGAGCCTGCGGGCAAGGTGCACCGGCCTTTGCGTGGTGGAAGGCGGCTTCCGTCGCCTTTCATGGTTAACGCCCGTCGGGTGTCCTCAGCCCGAACCACTTGTCCTTGACCTGCTCGAGATGGAGCGTCGGATCGTACTCGATCACGGCGAGGTTGAGGTTGGCGGCCGACAGGCGGCCGACGGCCGCCTCGACGGCGTAGGTCGCGACGACGCGGTCGCGCTGCGCCGACACCAGGCTGACGCGCGACTGAAGCAACGTCTGCTGGGCGATGAGCACGTCCAGCGTGGTGCGCTGGCCGACCTTGGCCTCCTCGCGCACGCCGTCGAGCGCGATCTCCGAGGCCTTCACCGCCGCTTGGGCCGAGCGGACCACCGCCTTGGAGGACTGCAGCAGGCCCCAGTTCGAGACCACGTTGGCGCGCACCATGGTGCGCTGCAGATCCGCCTGGAGCCGGGCCTGGGACAAGAGCTCCTTGGCCTGGCGCACGTTGGCGAAGTCCGCCCCGCCGGTATAGAGCGGCACGTTGAGCTGACCGAGGATGCTGCCGTTGAAAAGCTTGCCGGCGGGGTAGCCCTGGTAGGCGTTCGCCGCCTGCACGTTGCCGACGACGTTGAGTGTCGGGTAGAGCGCGGCCTCGTTGATCTGAACCTGGAGTTGCGCCGAATCGACGTTGTGGAACGCCGCCTGGATCGATGGATGTTCGGTGAAGGACACCTGGATGGCGGTGTCGAGCGTGGGCGGCAGCAGCGAATCGATGGGTCTCGCCGCCTCCAGCCGGCGCGGCTCGGTGCCGATGACCTGCCGGTAGTTGGCGATCGAGGTCTGCAGGTTGGCTTGGGCGGTGAAGTACTGCGAGCGCGCGTTGGCGAGGCTGGACTCGGACTGCGCGACATCGGTGCGCGTCACTTCGCCGACGTTGAAGCGGTCACGTGTCTGCCGCAGCTGCTCTTCGAGGACGGTGATGTTGTTCTTGTTGAGTTCGAGAATGGCCGTGTCGCGCAGCACGTTCATGTAGGCGGTTGCGCCGTTGAGCAGCGTATTTTGCTCGGTGTTGCGGGTGCTCTCTCGCGAGAGCATGACCTGCGATTCGGCCTGACGCACGCCGTTCGCCGAGCGATTGCCGTTGAAGATGTTCTGGGTGATCGTCAGCTGGGCCTGCGACGGGAAGGTGTTCGCGTTCAGGCTGCCTTGCGACGAGTTGCCGGTCGCCCCTGCGGTCGTGCCGCCGCCGACCGTGCCCCCGACCCCCACGCCTGTTCCCGTGGTCGCGTTGTTCGTCGCGGCCGTGCTGGCGCCAAGCGACAGTTCGGTGTGGTTGAAACCGACCGATCCCGTTCCGGTGACTTGCGGCCGGTACGAGGACTTCGCGCGCGCCACGCCTTCGTCCGAAGCGCGCGTCGAAGCGCGCTGCTGGTTGAGGTCGGGGTTGCCCATGTAGGCGCGGGAGAGCGCGCTGGAGATCGATTCGGCGCGGAGCGGTGTCGCGGCGAGCCCGATCGAAGTGCCCGTCGCGAGTACCATGAGGAATGGACGCAGGCCGCAGAGGCTTGATCCGGAGGTGGCGGTGGCGGCAAGGTTTGAGTGCCACTCACCGTCGGGCTGGTCGTTTCGAGTACCCGTCATGACGAGAGCTTATAAAGGATCGCGGCGGCGACGGACTCGTTGGGAAACGAATTGGTCGCGGTGGCGCAAAAATGCGACAAGCCGCCTGCCGTAACGGCAGCTGTCCACGATTTCAGAAGACGAAGGCGGGGATCGAGCCGAAGCCCGTCAGCACCGGCGCCGAAGCGTCGAAGAGGTAGCGGTTGCCGATCTCGCCGTTGCGCTTCTCGTAGCACATGGCCTTCGCCGCCCGTCCCGTCGGGTCCAGCGCTGCCCGCCGGATCGTCACCAGTCGGCCGCCTTCCGCGAGCTGCGCGAAGAGAGCGTCGAGGTTCGTCTCGACCGCGCCCTCGACCAGGATCACGTCGTACGGGGCGCCGGATGTGACGCCTTCCTCCAGTGCGCCCATCTCCGCCAGCACGCCGGTCGTGCCCGCTCCCGTCAGGCCGACGCGAAGCTCGGCTTGCAAGGAGGGCGTCGCCTCGAGCGCGGTCACGCTGGCGGCAAGCCCGGCCAGAATGGCGGCGCCGTACCCCGCGCCCGCGGCGACGTCGAGCACGCGGTCGGTCGAGCATACGCGCGCGTTCTGGATCAGGCGGGCGAGCACCAGCGGCGGCAGCAGGTAGCGGCCGGCCGGAGTGGTGAAGCCGACGTCGGAATAGGCGAGGTCGCGGAACTCGGTCGGTAGGCAGCGCTCGCGCGGCACCGCGAGGAAGCGGGCGATGACGCGCTGGTCGGTCACGTCGAAGGTACGGACCTGGCAATCCACCATCGTCTGGCGCCGGGTCGCGGAATCGGCGAGGAGCTCGGAAGTGGGGGGGGCAGCCTGCATCGTGACCCGGCAATATGGGGCCGCCCGTCGCGGCCGCGTGTTCGGCTTATAGGGCGGCGCTGACGGCACTGTCCATCGCAGCCGCAGCGAGCGTTGCCGGGCGCCGGTCGCGATGCGACAAGCACCCGCCACGGAGGACCGCCATGAGCGAATCGCCCACAGAACATTTCGAACACGCCGAACATGCCGAGCACGTCGCGCATCTCGGCGACGCCTTCCTCGCCAGGGTTTCGATCACCATCGCGGTGCTGGCCGTGCTCGCCGCCGCCGTCGGCTCGCTGGAGACGATCGAGACGGCGGAGACGATCTCGGCCAAGACGACGGCGGCGATCCGCCAGAATCAAGCCACCGACCAATGGGGATTCTTTTCCCGCCAGAGCACCAAGAAGACGCTCTACGACCTCGCCGGCGACACCGCCTCGCCCGACAGGATCGAGGGCTACAAAGCCAAGGCCAAGGGGTACGAGGACCAGTCCCGCGAGACCCAGAAGAAGGCGGAGGACCTCGAGAAGACGGTCAACGAGGAGAACGAATCCTCCCGGCGGCACGAGCATCGCCACCAGATCCTGACGATAGCGGCGACCCTGCTGCACATCTCGATCGCCATCGCCACCATCGCCATCGTCATGCGCGGGCGACGCTGGCCCTACCACACAGCGATCGGCCTCGGCGTGGCAGGGGTCGTCGCGGCGGTGGTGGCGTTCGTCTGAGCGCGGCTCAGCCCTTGAGGCGCTTGTTGCACTCGCTGTAGTACCCGCCACCCTTCTCGATCCACTTCAGGCCTGCGTTGGCGGGGCCCTTGCTGGAGCCGTTGGCCTTGTACTGGGCGAGGCAGGTGTGCATGCGCGCTTTTCCCGCGCTCTCCTTGGAGAACTCTGACGAGACCGCCGTGGGGAACACCGCGGCGCCGCCGGTCGCGGCCGTCGTCGGGGCCGCCGGAGCAGCGGGAGCCGCCGTGGTGGTCGGCGCCTTCGGGGCGGGAGCTGCCGCCGGCGCGGTGGCCGGAGCGGCGGTGGTGGTCGGCGTCGCCGTCCCGCCGGCCTTCTCCGCCTTCTCGTCCTTGGCGCATTGGCTGTAATACTGGTTGTAGGTCATGCCGTTGAGCGTGCCCGCGCTCTTGGCAGCTTGATATTTGGTCGAGCATTCCTTCTGGATCGCCGAGGCGGCCAAGGCTCCGCCGGCGGTGGTGGCAAACAGGGTGGCGGCAGCAAGCGAGACGATCAGGCGCATTTCGGCATCCTCCAAGCGGCGCGAGAGGCGCCTCGGACGAGGCGGAACCTCCCGCAAAAGCGCCGCAGCGTCAAACGTCTCCACGGCCTAATCCTCCGCGAAACCACTGCTTTCTTCTCTTCGTACGTCGATGCGCGAGCGAACCAAAGCAAGCGCACCGCCGTTTCACCGGTAGTTCCGGAGGTCCATGATGAGCGAGACGACGTCGAGCCTGCCTGTCCCCGTCGGCGGAATGATTCGTGGCCACTCGCCGTTTCCGGACGCCGACCAGGAGGCACTGGAGAGCGCGTTTCGAGCCCTGGAGCACTCCAACCTCGCCACGCGCCTCGCACGAACCGTCGGCAAGCAACTGGGATCGCTGAGCCGTCTCCTCCCGCCCGGCGTCTCCGGGCTGGTCAACCGTGCCGCCGAGAACGCCATCCATACCGCCATGAACGTGGCCCTGCGCACGCTGCCGGATGGCGGCCCGAAGCGTGACACGCGGTTCCTGCACAAGGCCGCGGCGGCGGCGTCGGGCGCGGTCGGCGGTGTGTTCGGCATGTCGAGCCTGCCGCTCGAGCTTCCGGTGTCGACGATCATCATCTTGCGCTCGATCGCCGAGATCGCGCGGCGCGAGGGCGAGGATCTGTCCGACCCCGACGCGGCTCTGGCCTGTCTCGAGGTGTTCGCTCTCGGCGCGCACGACCAGGACGACGGCTTCATCGACA
The DNA here is from genome assembly GCA_964657815.1 of Vulcanimicrobiota bacterium. Classification (GTDB taxonomy): domain Bacteria; phylum Pseudomonadota; class Alphaproteobacteria; order Rhizobiales; family Beijerinckiaceae; genus RH-AL1. The sequence goes on from CAZZWW010000127.1 coordinate 4,843, forward strand.
GCGGCTACTACGCCACCCGCGGGCTACTCGCGAAGACCGTGAGCGAGGCCAGCCGCTATGTGATCGCCGAAGGCCTCGGTGGTGAAGCGGCGCCGGTGCTCGTGCGGCTCGTGGGACAGATTGCATCCCGCTTCGGCATCGTCGTGTCGGAGAAGCTCGCGGCGCAGGCCGTGCCGATCGTCGGCGCGGCCGGAGGTGCTGCGGTCAACTACGCCTTCGCCGACCATTTCCAGTCGCTGGCTTCCGGCCATTTCACCGTCCGTCGTCTCGAGCGGGTCTATGGCAAGGATGCGGTACGGGCGGAATATGCCCGGCTGGCCGACGCGCAGCAGGCGGCCTGAACCATCCGGCCAGTGCGACGTTGTTGCGACGACGGGGAAATAACGATGACCAAGAACTTCGCTTCGCTCGCCGGCGCATCGGCTCTGGCCTTCGGCTTGGGTCTCTCCACACTGCCCGGCACGGCTCACGCCGGTTTCTTCGAGCAGCTGTTCGGCGGCGCACCCGAGCCGGCGCCGCAAGCGGCGCCCACACCGTCGTACCAGTACGACCAGCCGAGCTACTTCCAGGACGCTCCGGTGCGCCATCGGGCCAAGCCGAAGGCGGTCGTTGACGCAAAGCCGAAGCTTCAGAAGCCGACCGACCTGATGCACGACGCGACCTTGCAGAATGGCGACGCGGTGATGACCAAGGGCGGCCTCCAGGTCTATACCGGTGAGGACGGCGGCAGCCGACACAGCAAGGCCGACTTCGTGGCGCTCGACGACGTCAGCGGTATGCCAAAGCAGGCGCGTAAGGCGCTGATGGCCATGGACACGACGCGCAACGATCCGCTGCAAGGCTCTTTGAACCCGGACACCATCGCCTCCGGCCGTTCCGCCGCCGTCGCCAGCCCGATCGTCTCGGGACATGACATTGTCGACGCTGCCGGCAAGAAGGTGCGTTACGTCGGGCCGTGAGGTTCGTTCGTCTCTTCGGACTGTAGACGCGCCAGCGTGGATGACGCCAGCGGACGCGTGATGCGTCGGCCGGCCACCAGAGCAGCTTCGTCGACGGCGGCGACGAATCGGTTGGCCGCCTCGAGCGATTGCTCGCAGTGGCGCGCTGCGAAGCTGACCACCTCCTCTTCGATCAAGATCTGCCGGTCCGCGAAAAGCTTGACGAGGACGGCCTTCATCAGTTCGCCGTCCGGCGGCTGGATCGTCGAGAGCGTCGCGAGACGCAGCCGCGACAGCAAGTCGGGTGTTCGGATGCCCCACGATCCGGGTCCGCTGCGAGCCGTCATGAGGAGCCAGCCACCGGTTTCGCGCGCAAGGTTGAGGGCGTGGAAGAACGCCGGCTCCGCGGTGGCGACGCGGTCGCAATCCTCCAGCAGCACGCTCCGACCATTCCCCTCCCACAGCGACGAATCCAGCAGTTCTCCCGCTCGTACCGCGGTCGCGCCGGCCTCGGCAGCCCAGATCGCCGCAAGGTGGCTCTTGCCAGACCCTGGCGGTCCGATGAGCAGCAGGGTGCGTGCAGGCCAATCGGGCCATGCCAAGATGGCGGCCACAGCGGCCTCGTTGGCAGCGGAGACGAGGAAGTCGTCCCTGTCGAACCCGGGCGCGCGCGCGAGATCGAACACCAGCTGACGAGCCGCCAGGCCGGCTTTTCCCGTCACGCGAGCCGGGCCGCGGTGGGCGGCTGCGCCTCGATTGCCACGGTGCGCTCGCCCGTCACCTCGCCGCTGTAGATCGGGCTCTCGCGGTAGCGTCGGGTGGCGTAGCGCAGCAGCACACCCAAGGCCGACGCGACCGGCACGGCGACGATCAGCCCGGTGAACCCGAACACGCTGCCGAAGCCGAGCAGCGCGAAGATGATCCAGACCGGATGCAGCCCGACCTTGTCGCCGACGAGCTTGGGCGACAGCACGTTGCCCTCCAGGAATTGCCCGATGACCACGACGCCGAACGCCAAGGCCGCCAGGTGCCAGCTGGGCCAGCCCTGCACGATCGCGATCAGCAGCGACAGCACCAGCACCAGCAGCGAGCCGACATAGGGCACGAACGAAAGAATGCCCCCGAGCAGGCCGATCAGCAGCCCGAAGTTGAGGCCGATGACGGTGAGGCCAATGCCGTACCACGCCGCGAGGAAGAGGCAGACGAGCAGCTGGCCACGCAGGAAGCCGGCGAGCGCGCGATCGATGTCGTGGACGATGGCGTGCACGGTGTCGCGATTGCGCGGCGGGATGAGGGCCTCGACGGCGCCGAGCATCCGGGGCCAGTCCAGGAGAATGTAGAAGGTCACCACCGGCGTGATGACCGCCAGCGAGAGGAGGTCGAGCAGCGCGGCGGTCTGCGACAGGACACTGTTGCCCGACGCGGCGAACCAGGCCACGGCCTTGTTGGCGTAGTCGCCGGCGCCGTTCTTGACCTCGGCGACGCTGCCGCCGAGCCCGTACTTAGCCAGCAGCTCGCCGACCTTGCCGTGGTTGATCTGGTCGGCCGCCGCCGCGGCGAGGTCCTGCGCCCGCTTCGCCAGATCGGGGAGTGCCTTGATGAACCCGGCGACCTGCCGCACCAGCATGGGCGAGAACACGGCGATCGTGACGATCGCCACCACGAGGGAGCCGACGAGGATCACGGTGGTGGCGCCGCCACGGCCGAGATGCAGGCGTTCCAACCGGCCGACGAGCGGATCGAGGAGATAGCCGAGCACCAGCGCCACCACGAACGGCATCAGGACAGCGTGGAACAGCCAGAGCAGGAAGGCCAGGATCAGGCTGGCGGCGATCCAGAACCCGACCTGCGAGAGGATGACGGCGCGTGATCGCACTGGGTGTGTCCGCCTCGCGGGCGCGACCTACGCCCTGTGCCATGAGATGGCAGCGTGCCGTTGCAGCGTCAATGCGCCAAGGCGGTGACGCAGGGCGTGTACCTTGCGAACGCCCGCTTTCAACAGGCATGCAAAGGGTTGCGCGGCAAAGCTGAAACGCTGGAGCACGCTCTTGAAGTGCCGTGCGAACGCCGCGGCTTGCGCGGGAACGGCCGGGCGCTTACGCGATGGCCTGCCGTGCCCTGCCACCCCGGATGTCGCCCCGTCCATGACGCCTCCCGAGCCCACCGGTCTCACCTATGCCGACGCCGGCGTCGACATCGATGCCGGCAA
>CAZZWW010000128.1:0-7975 GCA_964657815.1 Vulcanimicrobiota bacterium
TCGCGCCGGAGGATTGAGGGCAATCCGTGCCCTCGAGAGCGATATGATCGTCGGACGGGGCGGAACCGATGGGCCTTATCGTTCGCCTTGAAGCACGCTGATGCCAAACCCGCGCTTCGCTTCGTCCGGAACGACGACACTTGGGTGAAGCTGATTATCCGATCAGGCCGGTGAGGAACGTCCTGGCGGCGTCGGCCGCCTGCACCAGATGGTCTTCATATCCGGGAAGCGGCCGAATGTTGGCCTTGCCCATGGCGCCCGCGTCCTGCCTCGCGAGAGCGGCCAGCAGGACCTCCAGCCTGTCGCCCGTCTCTTCGACGAGCAGGCTGCCGAGATCGGGGTTGATTCGCCATACGGCAGCGAGGTCGAAGGCATCCCTCGCCTTGAACGAAGCCGCCCGGTAGCGTACTTTCTTCAAGATGACCTCCTCGCAGGTCTGGAGCGCGATCGGTCGGCCACAAAACGTCTCCCAGGTGAAGCCTGGCGACGAGAGGAGAGGCCCCGGTAGAAAGTCGATCTCTCCGCCTGCGAGCTGGAATCTCAGATAATTGCCAGGAAACTGCATTCCCGCAGCGAGTGCCGCGGCATGCGGATTGTGCATGGGCGTAAAGGCGCGCAAGTCGGTGGCACCGACGAAGATGTCGATATCGTCACTGACGCGATGGGCGATGCGCAACGCGATGGCCGTGCCCCCGCCGAGCGTCCATGACGGCGGGCTCGCACTTTCCGCGGTCGCTCCGAACACATGATCGAGCAACGGGAGCGATCGCGCGAGAAGCTCCGCCCAACCCGACGGGTTCGGTCTGTCCTGAAGCTCGGTCAAATCGGAGGCTCCTCGAGGAATGCCGTCGTCGGGTGGCGAGGCGGCAGCAGATCACGGGCGAGCTGCGCGAGCGTGCGGAACGTGCTCGCCTGCTGCGCCACGATCTCGACGATGGCATCCGGTTCACCCTCGGCGAGGAACAGTGCGACGGCGAGCCGCGAGGCCCCGTCCGCCCGTCCGCTCCGCAGCGCCTGCGCGAACGCCGCCGGCGTGCAGCCGGTCTCTGCAGACACTTCGACATGGCGCAGCGCCCGATCGGTCGCCTTGCTCAAATCGTACCTCTGCGTCGTTGCGCGTTTCATCGCGTCAGCCTCGCAAACCAGCCTCGCTCACTCAACCGGCCGCGACGCGCGACCCGACGCCCGCGGACAGCGGACCGTCCCGCCGTCAACCGAGTGATGCCGGCGCTTTGTACGCGTCGGCGGCATTGCGCTCCATGGCGTCGATCGCAGCGTCGAGCTGGCACAGGGACTCGCAAAGCCGATCACCCCCTTCGCCGGGTGTCAGGCTGATCACGTCTCGAGTACGGCGGCCCGGTCGACCCGCCTGTGCTGTAACGCAGGCGTGGATCACCCCGCGGCGCGGCGCACCTTGTCCTTGGGGCGCGGCCGCTCGCCTGGCCGCGCCTTCGGCCGCGGCCCGGCAGCAGCGATGCCGCCCGGTGCCGTGGTCCGCTCGAATGCGACGTTGTCGCCTTTCGGCCCCGGCACGGCGACCGCCGCCTCGAACGCCTCGGCGGCGCGCGGCATGATCTCGACCTTGCTCTCGCGATCGAAGATGCGGATGGCGCCGACGTCGCGCTTCTCGACGTTGCCGCGCTTGCAGATCATCGGCAGCAGCCATTTGGGGTCGGCATTCATCTTGCGGCCGACGGCGAGCCGGAACCAAACACCACCATTGCCGGTCGGCGCGTTGCGGTCGTAGCCGGACTCGCGGCGCTCGCGTGGGTCGGTCCGTCCGCCCTTCTCCCGCATCGGCATACCGCCGGGATCGCTGACGTCCTCCGGCTCGGGCAGGCGAGCGCGGTAGAGCCGCACCAAAGCGGCGGCGATGCGCTCGGCCGGCGCGCCCTCGAGCAGGCGACGGCCCATGGCGAGATCGTCCTCGTCCGGTTCGTCGGCGAGCACGGGCTCGGCGAGCAGGCGCTGGTTGTCGCGCTCGCGGATGCTGTCGGCGCTCGGCGGGCCGCCCCATTCCGCCGTCAGGCCGGCGCCGGCGAGCAGGCGCTCGGCGCGGCGCAGCGACGCCGGCGGCGCCAGCAGAATCGAGACGCCCTTGCGCCCGGCGCGTCCGGTGCGGCCGCTGCGGTGCTGCAGCACGGAAGGATCGGTCGGCAGGTCGGCGTGGATGACGAGGCCGAGGTTGGGCAGGTCGAGCCCGCGTGCGGCGACGTCGGTGGCGACGCAGACGCGGGCCCGATGGTCTCGCAAGGCCTGCAGGGCGTGGTTGCGCTCGTTCTGGCTGAGTTCGCCCGAGAGGGTGACGGCGGAGAAGCCGCGTTCGCCGAGCATCGCCGAGAGATGGCGCACGCTGTCGCGCGTGTTGCAGAACACGATGGCCGAGGGCGATTCGCTCTCGCGAAGGATGTTGACGATGGCGTGGACGCGCTCGGCGGCCTGAACGCGGACCACGCGGTAGGCGATATCGGTGTGGCCGCGCTCCTTGCCGCCGGTCTCGAGGCGCAGCGCATCGCGCTGGAAGCGCCCGGCCAGCGCGACGATGCCCTTGGGCAGCGTGGCGGAGAAGAGCAGCGTGCGGCGCCCTTCCGGCGTGGCCTCGAGGATGAATTCGAGGTCCTCGCGGAAGCCGAGGTCGAGCATCTCGTCGGCCTCGTCGAGCACCGCGGCACGCAGGTTCGTGAAATCGAGCGCCCCGCGTTGGATGTGATCCCGCAGTCGGCCGGGCGTGCCGACGACGATGTGGGCGCCGCGCTCGAGCAGCCGCCGCTCCGCCCGCGCGTCCATGCCGCCGACCGTGGCGGCGACGACGGCGCCGGTGTCGGCGTAGAGCCACTCGAGTTCGCGCTGGACCTGGAGCGCGAGCTCGCGGGTCGGCGCGATCACCAGGGCGAGCGGTCCCTCCTGCGGCAGCTTCTCCTCGCCACGCAGCAGCGTGTCGGCGAGGGCGAGGCCGTAGGCCACGGTCTTGCCCGAGCCGGTGCGGGCGGACACGACGAGGTCGCGGCCGGCCGCCTCCGGGGCGAGCACGGCGGCCTGGACGGGGGTGGGATCCTCGTAGCCGTGCGCGGCGAGCGCGCGCGCGAGCGGCGGGGCAGTGTCGGGAAAGGGCAAAGGGTTCGGCTTTTCGGTTGGGCGCGACGCGTGCGCCGGGCGCAGGGCGCCAGCACCAGCCTTATGGCAGGTTTGCGCCGCGGCGAAGCGGAAATCGATGAAGGTGCCGCGGAACGCGGCCGTGCCGTGGCGGCTTCTTGCGGAAAGACCCCCGCGGGAACCCGCCCATGACGCTCTACGATCCGCTTCCCCCTGCCCCGGGCCAAGGCCGCGTCCGCCTCCGCTCGATGGCGACCGGCCTCTCCTATACCGGCGGCTCCTCCACCGGGGCGGTCTCGACCGGCGCCGCCGCGATCGGGGCCCTGGCACTCGGATCGTTCGCCCTGGGCGCGCTCGCCGTCGGCGCTTTCGCCGTCGGCCGTCTCTCGGTGCGCCGCGCCCACGTCGGCAGGCTCGTGATCGACGATCTGACCGTGCGGCGGCTGCGACTGCCGCCGGGGTAGGTCGCAGCCGATGTCGCCGATCACCGACACCGGGCAAACGCAAGGGGTCGAGCGGCGACATGCCGATCGCCTCGGAGGGAGGATCGGAACGGCCCAAGTCGCCGCAGGGCGACATTTTTTGGTCCCATGTCGGCGCCGGGCGACAGGCGTCAGCCGGTCTCGAAATCGAGCCCCAGGTCCAGCACCGGCGCCGAGTGGGTCAACCACCCCACCGAAATGAGGTCGACGCCGGTCTCGGCGATGGCCGGCGCCGTCTCCGGGTTGACCCGACCCGAGGCCTCGGTGATCGCCCTGCCCGCCACCATGGCCACCGCCCGGCGCAGCGTATCGGGGGCCATATTGTCCAGCAGCACGGCGTCGATGCCGGCCTCCAACGCCTGGGCGAGCTGATCCAGCGTGTCGACCTCGACCTCGATCTTGACGAGGTGGCCGACGCCGGCCCGAGCCCGCTCGATCGCCGGGCGGATGCCTCCCGCGACGGCCACGTGGTTGTCCTTGATCAGCACCGCGTCGTCGAGGCCGAAGCGATGGTTGCCGCCGCCGCCGGCCCGCACCGCGTATTTTTCCACGGCGCGCAGTCCCGGCGTGGTCTTGCGCGTGTCGACGATGGTGGCCGACGTGTGCGCCACGGCGGCGACGATGCCGCGGGTGACGCTGGCGATGCCGCTGAGATGACACAAAAAATTCAAGGCCGTGCGCTCCGCGGTGAGCAGGCCGCGCGCCGGGCCGTCGAGCCGGCCGACCACGTCGCCGGCGTGCAGCGCGGTGCCGTCCGGCTTCTCGATGGCGAAGATGATCGCCGGGTCGATCAGGCGGAAGGCGAGCCGGGCGAGGTCGAGGCCGGCGACGACGCCGGGCTGGCGGGCGCGGATCGTCATGCGGGCACGGGCGGCGGCCGGCACGATCGTGTCGGTGGTGAGGTCACCGGCACGGCCGAGGTCCTCCAGCAGCGCGGCGCGGACCAGCGGCTCCAGCATCACGTCGGGAAGAGGTACGGTCATTGTCATTCCGGACGGAGCGAAGCGGAGATCCGGAACCCGTTGCGGCTGCCGGAAGCGCTCGCTACCGAGCGCAATGGGTTCCGGGTTCGCGCTCCGCGCGCCCCGGAATGGCAAGGGTTGCTAGGCAGCGAGCATCTCGGGCAGCCGCCGCGCCACCGCGTAATCCGCCATGCGGAAGGCATCGCGAAGGGTCAGCGACCACGACTTGGCCTGCCACGCGTCGGTGTCGGGCCAATCCGTGCGGAAGTGGCCGCCGCGGCTCTCGCGCCGGTCGAGCGCGGAGACGGCGATCATCAAAGCGACGAGCGCCGGGTCGGCCTGGGGTCCGTCGCCGCGCGCCAGCGGCAGAAGCGCCTCGATGCCGGCGAGCAGCCCGACGCGGTCGCGCAGCACGCCGGCCGCCGCCGAGACGATGGCGCGCAGCGGTGCCGGCTCGGGACGAGCGGGCAGCAAAGGCGCTGCCGTGCGGGACGGGGCCCCACGGGGCTCCGACGCCACGCTGGCGGCCACGGCGCGGGCGCAGACCATGGCCTCGAGCAGCGAGTTCGAGGCGAGCCGGTTGGCGCCGTGCAGCCCGGTGCGGGCGACCTCGCCGCAGGCCCAGAGGCCCGGCACCGTGGAGCGCCCGTCGGCATCCACCAGCACGCCGCCCATGTGGTAGTGCTCGACGGCCCGCACCGGGATCGGCTCGCGGTCGGGGTCGATGCCATGGGCGTGGCAGGCGGCGGCGATGGTCGGGAAGCGGGTGGCGAAGCCCTCGGGGATCAGGCCGCGCGTCTCGAGATAGACCTGGTGGCCGGCACGGTGTTCGGCCCAGATGGCACGGGCCACCACATCGCGAGGTGCCAACTCCCGGCCGGGCACGTCGGCCATGAAGCGGCGGCCGGTCTCGTCGACGAGCCGAGCGCCCTCGCCGCGCACCGCCTCGCTCACCAGCGCCACCGGCGTGCCGGGCACATCGAGCGCGGTCGGGTGGAACTGCACGAATTCGAGGTCGGCCAGCGTCGCGCCGGCGCGGGCGGCCAGCGCCAGCCCCATGCCGAAGCAGCCCGACGGGTTGGTGCTCTGCGCGAACAGGCCGCCGACGCCGCCGGTGGCGAGCACCACGCGGTTCGTCTCGACGACCAGAGGCTCCGTGCCGCGCGCGGCCAGCACGCCGATCACGGCACCTTCGCCATCGACGAGCAGGCGCCGGGCGTCGACGCCGTCGAGCACCAGGATCGAGGGGCAGGCGCGCACCGCGGCGACCACGGCGCGCATGATCTCGCGGCCGGTGGCGTCGCCGGCGGCATGGACGATACGCCGACGCGAGTGCGCCGCCTCGAGACCGAGCGCGAGCGCGCCGGCGGCATCGCGGTCGAACCTGGCGCCGCGTGCCAGGAGGTCGGCGATGGCGGCCGGCGCCTCCGCCAGGATGCGGGTGACGGCGGCACGATCGCACAGCCCGTCGCCGGCGGCGAGCGTGTCGGCGACGTGCAACTCGGCTTTGTCGTCAGGCCCGACGCTGGCGGCGACGCCGCCCTGCGCCCAGGCCGAGGACGCCTCGGTGCCGAGCGGCGCATCGGAGAGCACCACGACCGGCTCGGGCGCCATGTGCAGCGCCGTCATCAGCCCGGCGAGGCCGGCACCGACGATCACCGGGCGCCCGGCGAGATGGGTCAAGGTGGCCATCACTTCACCGCCAGCATGCGCTCGACGGCGCGTCGCGCGCGGTCGGCCACCGACGGGTCGATGATCACCTCGTGCGTCATGGTCTCCAGCGAGTGCCGGAGGTTGCCGAGCGTGATGCGCTTCATGTGCGGGCAGAGGTTGCAGGGCCGCACGAAGTCGAGGTCCGGGTATTGCGCGGAGACGTTGTCCGACATCGAACATTCGGTCAGCAGCATCACCTTGGGTGGCCGGTTCTTGGCGACGTAGTCGATCATCGCCGCGGTCGAGCCGGAGAAGTCCGCCTCGTCGCAGACGTTGGGCGGACATTCCGGATGCGCCAGCACGGTCACGCCGGGATGGGCGTCGCGGAACTCGCGGACCTCGGCCGGGGTGAACTTCTCGTGGACCTCGCAGTGGCCGGGCCAGGTGATCATCTCGACGCCGGTCTGGCGGCCGATGTTCTGGGCCAGGTACTCGTCCGGGATCATGATGACCTTGGGCACGCCCAGGCTCTCGACCACCTTGACCGCGTTGCCTGAGGTGCAGGTGATGTCGCACTCCGCCTTCACCGCGGCCGAGGTGTTGACGTAGACCACCACCGGTACGCCGGGATGCTGCGCCTTCAGCATGCGCACGTCGGCCGGCGTGATCGACTCGGCCAGCGAGCATCCCGCGCGCAGGTCGGAGATCAGCACCTTGCGGGCCGGGTTGAGCAGCTTCGCCGTCTCGGCCATGAAGTGCACGCCGGCCAGCACGATGACCTCGGCGTCGCTCTCCTGCGCCATGCGGGCGAGGGCGAGCGAGTCGCCGACGAGGTCGGACACGCAGTGGAAGATCTCCGGGGTCTGGTAGTTATGGGCCAGGATGACGGCGTTCTTCTCCCGCTTCAGTCGCAGGATGGCGTCCACGTCGGAGGCGTAGGCCGGCCATTCGAAGGCCGGGATGAAGCGGCTGACGCGGTCGTAGAGACCGGCGGTGCGCCCGAGGGCATCCCGCGTGTCGCTCTCGGCGAAAGCAGTCTGCATCGACTTATACTCCAAACGAGCATTTCTCTGTCGCGGAATTTGGAGGGCGGTAATCAATTCGTCAAGACCGTGTCGTCGAATCAATCGCTTGGCGGAGCTTCGATCGAGCCTGCGCCTGCCGCCACCCCGCCCTCGTCGAGCGCCACGGCCTTCACCAGCGCCCTTACCGGCGCGCCGGGCGCCAGCCCGAGGTCGTGCAGCGCACGACGCGTGACGAGCGAGACGATCTCGCCGCCGCCCTCCAGCGCGAGGGTGACGGCGGCCAGAGCACCGGCGGGCTCGATCGCGGCGATGCGGGCCGCCAGCGCACTGCGGATCGAGATCGGACCGGTCTCGCCGGGCGCCAGGCTGACGTCGGTGGCGCGGATCAGCACGCGCAGCGGGCGGCCCGGCGGCCCGCTGCGGCCCGCGAGCCAGAGCGTGCCGGCGGGATGATCGAGCGCTGTGAGGCCGAACGCCTCGTCCCACGCGCCGGCCCGCACGGTGACGATCGACGCCCGGCCGAAGCGAGCGTCCTCGACACGCACGGCGCCCAGCACCGCCTCGGGAGCGCCGGCGGCGGTGACGCGGCCGCCCTCCATGACGACGACGTGGCCGCCGAGGCGCACGACCTCCTCCAGGGCATGCGAGACGTAGACGATCGGCACGGCGAACTCGTCGCGCAGCCGCTCGATCAGCGGCAGGATCTCCAGGCGGCGCTGGCGGTCGAGCGCGGCCAGAGGCTCGTCGAAGAGCAGCAGCC
>CAZZWW010000129.1:0-7950 GCA_964657815.1 Vulcanimicrobiota bacterium
GTGGAAAGCCAGATCCAGGTCATGAAGCCGATGATGGCACCGAGCGACCCGTAGGTCTTGTTGTAGGAGCCGAAGTTGCTGACGTACCACGAGAAGCCGACGGAGAGCGCCACCCAGCCGACCGCGCCGAAGGCGCCGCCCCAGGTCACCCAGCGCCATTGCGGCGGCCGCCGATCCGGACCGTAGCGGAACAGCAGCGCCAGCGCGCCGACGAGCACCGCGAGCATCAGCGGGATGCGCGCGACCCGCACGACCAGGGCGAAGACGGTGTCGAGCCCGAACGTCTTGAACAGCGCCGGCAGCGCCACGACGACGACGAGGCCGAGGATCATGGTGACGATGCCGCCCAGCGTGAAGGCCAGCGACGTGCCGGTGAGGCGGAAGAAGTTGCGCGTCTCGCGTTCGCCGTGGACGTCGTTCAGCGCCGAGAACATGGCCTTGGTCGCGGCGTTCGCGCTCCACAGCGCGGTCGCCAGCCCTATGACCAGGCCGACGCCGAGGCCGCCGGATGGGCTCTGGGTGAGCCGCGTCACCTGCTCGCCGATGATCTCCATGCCGCCGGACGGGATCACGTCCGAGAGGGAGTCGAGCTGCTTGGCGATGGTCGAGGGATCGGAGACGAGGCCGTAGAGCGAGACCAGCGCGGTGATCGCCGGCACCAGCGACAGCAGGGCGTAGAAGGTGACGCTCGCCGCCTCGGACATGAGCTCGTTCTCGCCGAACTTGGCCGCGGTGCGCTTGGCGATGGCCCACCATCCGCGCGCCGGGATCTCCATCGGCGTCGCGGCGTCGCGCCCTGCCGTCGGCACCGGCTCGGTCTTGGAGGCCGTCTCCGACCTCGTCACCGCGGCCTGCGGCCCGAGCCGCGCCAAGGCGAGGCGATCCGCCGTCCCCGTGCGCCGGAACGCGAAGGCGAAGGTGCCGAGCCCGACGAGAACCGAGAGGAAGGACGGGCGTCTGCGCTTCAAGGCCAAGCTCCGGTCGAGCCGCCGTCGTGGCCGGGCTCGATGGCGAACCCCGACGAAGCTCGGCGGTTGCAGCCGCCGGCGCCCGCCTCCGCGCTGCCGCGGCGTCGCAACCGTGACCCGACCGTTGCGGCCGCTCCCGCCGCCCTCTATACCACCGCCATCCGCGCATCGCCGGACCTTGGGGCGTCGCCAAGCGGTAAGGCAGCGGATTTTGATTCCGCCATCCGGAGGTTCGAATCCTCCCGCCCCAGCCACCCATTCCGTTCGATCCGAGACTCTCGCGGTTCCGCAACAAAGCCACGCTCTTGCAGCTACTCAGCGCCTCCTTGCAGCTACTCAGCGCTTCATCGCCGGGAAACGGTCCGATGGGACCATCGTTCTCACCTCGGCTTGTCGGCACCGAAGCGTCGCGTCGAAAGTCTGCTTTGCGGAAGTCGACCACGGACCCAAACGGCCCGAGTCGGCGCAAGGCCGTCAGGCTGCTCCGTGGTGCCCGCTATTCGCAGCGGGCCGTTACAAGGTGATGGATGACTGAGGCCGATAGCTCTTGGACGTCCGTGACCGTGATGGCTTCGGGCTGAAGGAGGCCTTTGCTCAAAAGGTCTTTGATGCGATCGGACCTGAGACTTGGTGGTATAGGAAGGTCGCCCCAGCTTGGAAAAGCTCGATCCTCAAGGTCGCTGCTTGTCATCGATCGCCCACGATTGTCACGCGCGCAAGCTAGACGCGCGAGGGTCCGGAAAGTTGCTCGGGCTGCAGATCGAAATAGGCAGCCTTGTCGACGTGGGTTGAATGCGCCGCCGTTCTCCACCTTCACGACGGCGAGCGAGAGACGCGATCGCATCCGTGTCCGCGAGACTGCGCGAGTTGCAGGCCCAGCTGACGTTCGCCGAAGACAAGGCCCAGGATCGGCGTCCGGCCTCCGAATCAGTCCTGTCCCAACATCCAGGATGCTAATAGAAGCGGATTGGAGATCACGGCGTTGCCGTGCCGGCTCGTGCGACGCCGACGACCGCGACGTCAACGCCATGTCGATATGCACGCTGTTGCTTCGTCGACAGGCTCGGCGGGGGAAGCAAATCGGCAAGGTCACGTTTGGAGGTCGCGGCGGTCGTGCGGCGACGGTGGAGGAGTAGCATGCATCTCACGTCCCGCGAGAAGGACAAGCTGCTCGTCGCGCTGGCGGCCGAGGTCGCTCGCAAGCGACTCGCGCGCGGTGTCAAGCTCAACCATCCCGAGGCCGTGGCGCTGATCACCGACTTCGTGGTCGAGGGAGCCCGCGACGGACGGTCCGTGGCCGATTTGATGGAGGCTGCCGCCCACGTCGTGACCACCGGCCAAGTGATGGATGGGATCGGCGCGATGATCCATGATGTCCAGGTCGAGGCCACCTTCCCGGACGGCACCAAGCTCGTGACCGTGCATCAGCCGATCCGCGGCACCGCAAGCGGCCTGGTGCCTGGCGAGGTGCTGGTCGTAGGCGGCCCTATCACGATGAACGAGGGCATCGATACGATCGAGCTGAGCGTCGCCAACACCGGCGACCGTCCGATCCAGGTCGGATCGCACTACCATTTCGCGGAGACCAATCCGGCGCTGTCGTTCGATCGGGGAGCGGCACGCGGCATGCGCCTCGACATCGTCGCCGGCACGGCGGTGCGCTTCGAGCCGGGGCAGACCCGCCGGGTCAAGCTGATCCCGTTCGGCGGGGTGCGCGAGGTCCAGGGCTTTCGTGCAGAGGTCATGGGAGCGCTCGACTGATGGCCACGATCTTTCCCGGCGCCGCCTACGCCGACATGTTCGGGCCCACCGTCGGCGATCGCGTGCGTCTGGCCGACACCTGCCTTTTCGTGAAAGTCGAGAAGGATTTCACGACCTACGGCGAGGAGGTGAAGTTCGGCGGCGGCAAGGTGATCCGCGACGGCATGGGACAGGGCCAGACCACGCGAGCCGAGGGCGCGCCGGACACGGTGATCACCAACGCGCTGATCCTCGACTGGTGGGGGATCGTCAAGGCCGACGTCGCCTTGCGCGACGGTCTCGTCGCCGCCATCGGCAAGGCGGGCAATCCGTCGATCCAGAGCGGCGTCACCATCCCGATCGGTCCCGGCACGGAGATCATCGCCGGCGAGGGCCGCATCCTCACCGCCGGCGGCATGGACAGCCACATCCACTTCATCTGCCCCCAGCAGATCGACGAGGCCCTGCACTCGGGCATCACCACCATGCTCGGCGGCGGCACCGGCCCGGCGACCGGCACCTTCGCGACCACCTGCACTCCCGGCGCCTGGCACATCGGCCGCATGATCGAGGCGGCCGATGCGTTCCCGATGAACCTCGGTTTCGCCGGCAAGGGCAACGCATCGAAGCCGCAGGCGCTCATCGAGCAGGTCGAGGGCGGCGCCTGCGCAATGAAGCTTCACGAAGACTGGGGCAGCACGCCCGCCGCGATCGACTGCTGCCTGTCGGTCGCCGACGACCACGACGTTCAGGTGATGATCCATTCGGACACGCTCAACGAGAGCGGATTCGTCGGAGACACGATCAAGGCCATCGCCGGGCGCACGATCCACGCCTTCCATACCGAGGGGGCCGGAGGCGGCCACGCGCCGGACATCATCACCGTCGCCGGCCTACCTAACGTGCTGCCGTCCTCGACCAACCCGACGCGGCCCTACACGGTCAATACGCTCGACGAACACCTCGACATGCTGATGGTATGCCACCATCTCGATCCCGGCATCCCCGAGGATCTCGCATTCGCCGAGAGCCGCATCCGCGGCGAGACGATCGCGGCGGAGGACATCCTGCAGGATATCGGCGCCCTCTCGATGATGAGCTCCGACAGTCAGGCCATGGGCCGCGTCGGAGAGGTCGTCATCCGAACTTGGCAGACGGCGGACAAGATGAAGCGGCAGCGCGGTCCGCTCGCTGGCGACACCGCCGAGAGCGACAACGCGCGGGTGAAGCGATACATCGCCAAGTACACGATCAACCCGGCGATCGCGCATGGCGTGTCTGGCCACGTCGGCTCTGTCGAGGTCGGCAAGCTGGCCGACCTGGTGCTGTGGACGCCGGCCTTCTTCGGGGTGAAGCCGGACCTTGTGATCAAAGGCGGCGTCATCGCTGCGGCGCTGATGGGCGATCCCAACGCTTCGATCCCGACACCGCAGCCGGTGCACTATCGCCCGATGTTCGGCGGCTACGGCGGCGCGCCGACGGCGACATCGCTGACCTTCGTGTCTCACGCCTCGCTCGGAAAGGGATTGGCCTCGAAGCTTCGCACGCAGCGCCGCCTCGTTCCCGTCGTGAACACGCGAAGCGGGATCGGCAAGCGCTCGATGGTGCTGAACGACGCGATGCCGAAGCTGACGGTCGATCCCGAACTCTATCGCGTCGAGGCCGACGGCGAACACCTGACCTGCGAGCCCGCCGCGATACTGCCGATGGCGCAACGCTATTTTATGTTCTGAGGTGACGCGCGATAGCGCGGCGCGTCTCAGCCGCATCGATGCGGCTTTCGTGGCCGATGGCGCCGGCACCAGGCTGGAGCGCCTGGCCGAGGCCGGCCACCTTCGTCTGCGTGCCTTGCGCGGCGCCGATTGCGAGACGGTGCTGATCAACACCGGCGGCGGCATCGTCGGGGGCGACCGCCTGAAGATCGATGTGGCCGTGAGCGGACCGGGCGCCATAGTGACGTTGAGCACGGCGGCGGCCGAGAAGCTTTACCGCTCGGTCGATGTCGGCGCATCGGTCGTGACCACGCTCGCCGTGAACGCCGGTGCCGCGCTGTATTGGCTGCCGCAGGAGACGATCCTCTTCGAAGGCGCGCACCTGCGCCGTTCGCTCGCCGTCAATCTCGAGGCCGGCGCCCGCTTCGTAGGCATCGAGACGATCGTGTTCGGACGGTTCGCCCACGGTGAAGTGGTGAGGGCGGGCCTCCTGCGCGACGGCTGGCGCGTGCGGCGCTCCGGCCGTCTCGTCTTCGCCGACGAGACCCTTGTCGCCACGCCGATCGAGACGGCGCTGGCTCGGCCAGCGATCGGGGGTGGCGCTCGCGCGACGTCGCTGATCCTGGCGTCGGGAGAAGGAATCGAGGACCTGCTCGATCCGCTTCGCACCACGGTGGCGAGTTTCGCCGACGGTGACCAGGCGGTGGAAGGCGGTGCCAGCATCCGCGACGGCATGCTCACCGCGCGGCTGATATCGCGCTCGTCGGAGCGGCTGCGTCTCTGCGTCGTCGACGCGCTCCGCGTTCTGCGCCCCGGGCCGCTGCCGCGCACATGGGCCTGACGGAAAGGGGTGGTCGGCTCATCCTTGCTGCTTGAACGCACAGGAGGCGCGAGGGGAACGTGCCGAGCGAGGCGATCCTGGCTGAGACGCCTCGGAGGAGCATCGGCGGCAGCTCCGCTGCGCGATGGAGCCAGAGTGGCGCGCCTTCCTGAAAGATCGTCTTGTCACGACAGACGGTCATCGGGAAGAAGGCGATCTTGCCATCGGCAACACCATCGATTCGGCGCCGGCTTTCGGGCGCGCTAAGCTTTCGAGATGAGCGCTCCCGGATCGATTCTCACGACGGCATTTGCGGAGGGGGAAGGCACGGGGCGGTTGCGCGCTACCTCCGTGGCGCCGCAAGGATCCTGGTCGGGCAAGCCGCGCGACGTGGTGGTGCTCGGCTTCGACGATCGCCATCGGCGGCGCTTGGCCATGCGCGGCGTGCGCTCCACCGCCTTCCTGCTCGACCTTCCCGAGGCCGTGGCTCTCCGCGGCGGCGATGCCCTGGTGCTGGAGGACGGCGGCCTGATCGAGGTGGTGGCGGGCCCGGAGACGCTGATCGAGATCACGGGCGGGAACGAGGCGGCAACGGTGCGCATCGCCTGGCATCTCGGCAATCGCCACCTCCCGGTACAGCTCGTCGGCAAGCGCCTGCGCATCCGCCGCGACCACGTCATCGAGGCCATGGTCGAGGGTCTCGGCGGGCGGCTGCGGCCGATTGAGGCGCCATTCGATCCGGAGGCCGGCGCTTATGCGGAGCAAGCCCACGAGGCGCACGGTCACGCCGGCCACGATCACGGCGCGCGACCGCAGTCCCATGGCTGAACGCGCGGCGCGCCTCGCGCTGTTCGCGTGGCTGTCGCCGGCCTTCCCTGTCGGCGGCTTCGCCTTCTCGCACGGGCTCGAGTGGGCGATCGAGGCCGGAGATGTCCGCGGCGTCGCCGATTTGCGGGCTTGGCTCGAAGATCTTCTGCGGCACGGTGCATTGCGTGCCGATGCCGTTCTACTCGCCGCCGCTTGGCGCGAGCCGGCCCGTCTCGAGGCCGTCAACGAGCTGGCACTCGCGCTGGCGCCCTCATCGGAGCGCCACCTCGAGACCGCGGCGCAAGGCACGGCGTTCCTCGCCGCGGTTTGTGCGGCCTGGCCAACGGCGATGCTCGATCGCATCCTGCAAACCTTCGCCGGTTGCGATCTCGCCTATCCCGTCGCCGTCGGTGCCGCGGCGGCGGCCCATGCAATCGGGCTGCGCGACACGTCGGAGACCTTTGCGCAGGCCGGCGTGAGCCATCTCGTGTCGGCCGCGTTGCGGCTCGGCATCATCGGTCAGAGCGAGGGGCAGGCGATCATCGCCGGCCTGACGTCGGCCGTGCTCGACCTCGCGGCATGGGCCGAAGGCACGACACTCGACGATCTCGGCACCTGTGCCTGGCGATCGGACATCGCCGCCATGCGCCACGAGACCCAGTACTCGCGCCTGTTCCGCTCCTGAAGCGGATCAGGCGACGACGAGGCCGCCGGCGTTCTCGATGAAGCGGACCACCACGTCGACGCCGGTGCCCTCGCGCATGTTGGTGAAGACGAACGGCTTGTCGCCGCGCATGCGCCGCGCGTCGCGCTCCATCACCTCGAGCGAGGCGCCGACGTGAGGTGCGAGATCGATCTTGTTGATGACGAGCAGATCGGAGCGGGTGATGCCGGGGCCACCTTTGCGCGGTATCTTCTCACCGCCCGACACGTCGATGACGTAGATCGTCAGGTCGGCCAGCTCGGGCGAGAAGGTCGCTGCAAGATTATCGCCGCCGGATTCGATGAGAACGAGGTCGAGCGCCGGGAATCTGCGACGCATCGTGGCGATAGCCGCGAGGTTCATGGAGGCGTCCTCACGGATCGCCGTATGCGGACAGCCGCCCGTCTCGACACCCATGATGCGCTCCTGCTCGAGAGCCCCGGCCTCCGTGAGGATGCGCGCGTCCTCTTTGGTGTAGATGTCGTTGGTGATCGCGGCGAGCTCGAAGGTGCTGCGGAAACGCCTGCAGAGCTGCTCCATAAGCGCCGTCTTGCCGGAGCCCACGGGGCCACCGATGCCTACCCGCAGAGGGCCGTTGGGCGAAACTGTCATGCTGCCTTCCGTCCTGCGCCGGAGCTGACGCCGCCTTGGGCCGCGACGGCCTCGTCGATCACCACTCGCATCCTGAGGCTTCAGCCGCCTGTGCTCGCTTCGCGCACCGGTATGACTTTCGCTTCTATCGGGACAAGTACTACCGCGAACCCGATCTCCGATCGAGAAGACGCGCCATGAAAAAGATTCTTGCCCGCACCGTTCACCGTCGCACGATCCTCAAAGTCGGAAGCGTTTTGGCCGCGGCCGGCTTGATACCCGACCGCCTGTTCGCCGCCGAGCCAATCAAAGTCGGCATCCTGCATTCGCTTTCCGGCACGATGGCGATCAGCGAGACGACGCTGAAGGACGTGATGATGATGCTGATCGCGCAGCAGAATGCCAAGGGTGGCGTTCTCGGCCGCCCGATCGAGGCCGTCGTCGTCGACCCGGCCTCGAACTGGCCGCTCTTCGCCGAGAAGGCGCGTGAGTTGATCAGCAAGGACAAGTGCTCGGCGGTGTTCGGCTGCTGGACCTCGGTGTCGCGCAAGTCCGTGCTGCCGGTCTTCAAGGAGCTCGACAACATCCTCTTCTACCCCGTGCAATACG
>CAZZWW010000130.1:0-7861 GCA_964657815.1 Vulcanimicrobiota bacterium
CGGCTACACCACGGTCATGTCGGTGGTCCTAGCCGTCGCGGTGGTCCGCGGCGGCCTCGCCGCAATGGACACGTCGTGGTCTGTGGTGGTGCCCGTGCAACTGCTCGAAGGGCTGGCGACGGGCCTCTCCAGCGTCGCCATTCCGACCCTCACCGCCGACATCATGCGGGGCACCGGCCGCGCCAACGCGGCGCTCGGCGTCGTGCTCACCGCGTTCGGTGCGGGTGCCACCTTCAGCCCGCTCGTCGCCGGTTTCGTGTCCCAGCGTTCCGGCTTCGGCGGTGCCTTCCTGGTCCTGGCGGGCATCGCGGCGCTCGGCCTCGTGGTCTGGATCGTCGGCCTCCGGGTGCTCGGCCCGCGCTTCGTCCAGCGGGACGAGCCGGCGCTTCCATGACGGGCGTGCGCAAACAGGAGCGCGGCGCCATCCCTTGCGGTTCGTTTCCGGCGCTCGCGGTGCTCTACCTGCTCCTGTTCGGCTCCTTCGGGGCGGAGGCACCCTTCTTTCCCTTGTTCCTGCAATCGCGCGGATGCACCGCGGGCGAGATCGGCCTGATCCTTTCGGCGGGAACGGTCGTCCGCCTGAGCTTCGGTCCCCTCGTCGGCATCGCCGCCGACCGCGTCGGCCTCCGCCGCTGCCTGGCCGTGACCACGATCGCGGCCGGGTCGATCGGCTTCTGCTACCTCGCTGCCCCGAGCTTCGTCGCGCTGCTCGGCGTGAGCATGCTGCACGCCACCGTGCTGACCTCGCTCACTCCGCTCTCGGACGCCCTCGCCCTCGCCGCGAGCGCGCGCGAGAAGACCTTCGCCTACGGCTGGGTGCGCGGTATCGGCTCCGGCGGCTTCGTGCTGGCGACGCTGATGTCGGGCGCGGTCGTCGCGGCTTTCGGTCTATCCAGCATCATCGTGATCGCGTCGGTCATGATCCTCCTGATGGTGGCGCCGTTGCCGTGGATCGCGTCACCGGGCCGGACGGCCGGCGGTCCGCCGCTGGCCGGCGTCGCCGCGCTACTCGCCGTCCCTGCGTTCCGCCGCATCCTGCTCGTGGGTGGGCTCGTCATCGGCAGCCAGTCGATGAGCGACACCTTCGCCGCGATCCACTGGCGTGACGCCGGCGTGTCACCGGCGATCGTGGGCGCGTTGTGGGCGGAGGCCGTGGCGGCGGAGCTGCTCGTCTTCCTCCTGTTCGGGCCGATGCTGCTCCGGCGATTCGGACCGAGCCGCTGCGCCGTCCTCGGAGCGTTGTCCGGCATCGCGCAATGGGGCGCGCTCGCCTCGACGGCCGATCCCGCCCTGCTCGCGCTGAGCCAGCCGCTTCACGGCCTCACCTTCGCGCTGACCCACCTGTCCTGCATGACGGTCATCGCCGCCACCGTTCCAACCGAGCGGGCCGCCACCGGGCAGGCGCTCTACGGCACGCTGTGCCTGGGGCTGGCCTCGGCCCTCGTGACGACGGCTTCGGGAGTCCTGTGGGGCGCCTGGAACGCGCCAGCCTTCTGGACGATGTCGGCGCTGTGCCTCGTCGCCGTGCCGTTCGCGGCGACCCTGAAGCCGCGTCGCGCCACTGCGACCGTCTGACGTCGGCCTTGCCGAGCACGCCCGTCCTGCCCTAAGGATGGCCCATGGATCGCCGCGCCATCCTCACCCTCCGCCTCGCCTCGGCCGCTATGCCGACGGCGGGCCTCCGCGCGCGCGTCGACGGGCTTCTTAGCCGCCCCTGAGGGCCGGCCGGGCGACAGGCGCCTGGGCTCTCAGGGGTATTGGCTTCACCCTTCGAGATCCAAGGACCTTTCGTGACCCAGACCGACGCGACCCAATCCTCTTCCGACAAAATCGTCATCTTCGACACCACCCTGCGCGACGGCGAGCAATGCCCCGGCGCCACCATGGCGTTCGAGGACAAGCTGGCGGTCGCCGCCCTGCTCGACGCCATGGGCGTCGACGTCATCGAGGCCGGCTTCCCGATCGCCTCGATCGGCGATTTCGAGGCGGTCTGCGCCATCGCCAAGCAGGCCGAGAACGCCACGATCGCCGGTCTCGCCCGCGCCATCGAGGGCGACATCGCCCGCTGCGGCGAGGCGGTGCGCCACGCCCGCAAGCCCCGCATCCACACCTTCGTCTCGACCTCGCCGATCCACCTGGCGCACCAGATGAACAAGTCCGAGGAGCAGGTCCTCGAGATCATCGGGAAGACGGTGACGCAGGCGCGCAACCTCGTGCCCGACGTCGAATGGTCGGCGATGGACGCCACGCGCACGCCGATCGACTATCTCTGCCGCTGCGTCGAGGCGGCGATCCGCGCCGGCGCCACCACGATCAACCTGCCCGATACCGTCGGCTTCTCCACGCCGGCCGAGTACGAGGCGATGTTCCGCCAAGTCATCGCCCATTCGCGCGAGCGCGTGCCCGACGCCGACAAGGCGGTGTTCTCGACCCATTGCCACGACGACTTGGGCCTGGCGGTCGCCAACTCGCTGGCCGGCGTCGCCGGCGGCGCGCGGCAGATCGAGTGCACGATCAACGGGCTCGGCGAGCGCGCCGGCAACGCCGCCCTGGAGGAGATCGTGATGGCCGTGCGCACCCGCCGCGACGCGCTGCCCTACGCGACAGGCGTCGACAACACGATGCTGACGCGCGCCTCCAAGCTCGTCTCGGCCGTGACCTCGTTCCCGGTGCAATACAACAAGGCCATCGTCGGCCGGAACGCCTTCGCCCACGAGAGCGGCATCCACCAGGACGGCGTGCTCAAGAACGCGCTCACCTACGAGATCATGACGCCCGAGAGCGTGGGGCTGACGAAGTCCTCGCTCGTCATGGGCAAGCATTCCGGCCGCGCCGCCTTCAAGGACAAGCTGCGCGAGATGGGGTATTCGCTCGGCGACAACGCCTTCCAGGACGCGTTCGTCCGCTTCAAGGCCTTGGCCGACCGCAAGAAGATCGTCTACGACGAGGATATCGAGGCGCTGGTCGATGACGAGATCGGCCGCGCCCACGAGCGCATCAAGGTCGTCTCGCTCGACGTCCACGCCGGCTCGAAGGGCCCGCAGACCGCCGACCTCTCGCTGACCATCGACGGCGAGGAGCGATCGTTCAAGGCCTCCGGCAATGGCCCGGTCGACGCGATCTTCAACGCCATCGTCACGATCGTGCCGCACGACGCCGTGCTCGACCTCTACCAGGTTCACGCCGTGACCCAAGGCACCGATGCCCAGGCCGAGGTGACGGTGCGACTCTCCGAAGGCGAGAAGCAGGTCTCGGGACGCGGCGCCGATCCCGACACGCTGGTCGCCTCCGCTCACGCCTATTGCGCCGCGCTCAACAAGCTCATGGTCAAGCGTGGCAAGGTGCGGCCGGACACGCTCGCCGGGTGATCATCGATTTTCGTCATAAACATGGGCGCTTTTCCCCGAACCTATCGAAAGACATTGACGCAGCGGCAACCGTGAAAGGAATGTGACGAAAGTCGTAGCGGGAGCCGAGATGTCTGGGGAAGTGGAGCGGCATCGGCGGGAGATCGAGCGATTGCACGAGGGCATGGTGGTGGAGCTCGACCGGCGTTTTACAGGCCGAAACGAGCGGGCTGGCGCGGCCGCCAAGGGGCGCAACGATCCCCTTTTCGACGAGGAGGTCGCCTCCACGATCTCGGTGATCCGCCAGGTCGCCTCGGTGATCGGCGAACTGCAGGAAACCATCCGCCGACAGGAGGAGCTGATCTACGAGCAGCGCCAGACTCTGTCCGAGTTGCAGCATCAGAAACAGGCGGCCTACGCCGAACTGGCCGAGGTCGAACGCGCCGCCAAATCCGAGCGCGACAGGGCCGAACGCGCGGAAAGCAGGGCGCAGAGCGGAGAGGCCCAGATCAAGCGCCTCGAGGATTATTGCGTCTCGCTCAAGTCGCACCTGAACAGCCTGATGGCCGTGGTGCGCGAAAGCCTCGCCGTGCCCGACGCTACGACGCGCTCGGCCTAAGTCGGGCCGGCGATCCTAGAACTCGAAGGTGGGCGGCAGGATGAACGGGCGCCGCATCGCCGGCGGCAGCGTACCTCGGGCCATCAGGCCGGTATCGTCAGGCACCGGCGCGCCCTCCCAGGCGAGTTGGTCCGGTGGAAACAGGGTGCGCAAGCGCCGAGGCCGAGCGCCCAAAGCGCCGAGGGTCCGTGTTGCCGAGGGGATGTGGGCCGCAATGACGTCGACGAGGACCAGCGTCTCTTCCTCCCACTCGTGGACGATGAGCGCCTCCAGCGTCGGATCGTAGGCGAGCGGCCAAGTTCCGTCGCGCAGCTTGTGCTCGGCCATGCCGCCGTCGTCGAGGATTCCGCAGAGCCACGACGCAGGTGCGCGCGACGCCAGGAGGCGGCTCAAGAGCGCGTCCTCGCCACGGCCATCGATCGGATGCGCGGTCGGGGCGCCCGTCGGTTCGGGAGCACCCGCTTCGAAGGCATGTTGCCGCAGCGGCTCGAAGCCATGGCGCGCGTAGAGAGCCGGCGTCTCGGCGTAGAGCAGCGTCACGGCCGCGCGCGCGTCGCACCAGGGCAGCGTCTGCGTCATCAGATCGCCCATGAGACCGTGCCCGCGCCATTCCACCGCGACGGCGACATTGCGGATCGCCGCCACCGGCAACGACACGCCATCGCACGAGAGCCGAAGGACGCGGTGCTGGAGACCGGCGACGCAGCAGCCGGCATCGTCGAAGAAGGCCATGGCCGGCCAGGCCGGCGCGGGCTCCATGGCGAAAATTGTTTCCGCAAGGACGACGAAACGCGAAAAATACTCGTTTTTGCAGGATTCGATTTGACGAAATCGAAGCCGTGCCTTGTCTCTCGTGGTGACGCCTCGCATTGCTTGGCCAATCTCCGGGGGACAACGCTCGTGGGGAGCGAGACCGTCGGCTTTTTCGAGAAGGGATTTCGATGCCGAAGGGGACGAGGCCCTTGTCGTCGATCGCACCGACCGTCGGCGACGGCCTTGAGAAGCGGCGGCTCAATCAGCTCGGGACACTGGTCGATCACTGCACGGCTGCCCAGGCGATCGCCGACGCCCAAGGCGACAAGTTCCTCTCCTACATGCTCGCCATGACCATCCAGGCGGCGCGCGGCGCGATGCGACCCCGGCGCTAGAGCAACGTCCGCCGGTGCGGACTTGCTTCAACATACCGTCTGATCCTTCACGCTGGCTCGAAGAGATCGCGCAGTCCATGCGGCTGCGAACGCAGATATTGACTGGGCGCATGCACTCTCGCTCCTAGTGCAGCCGCCGCATGCCAGGGCCAGCGCGGATCGTAGAGCATGCCGCGGGCAAGCGAGACGAGATCAGCCTCGCCGCCGGCGACGATGGCCTCGGCCTCGTGCGGGTCGGTGATCAGCCCCACCGTCATCGTCGGCATCGCCGTCTCCGCCCGGATGCGCGCGGCGAACGGAACCTGATACTTCGGCCCGACCGGAATTTTCTGCTCGGGCGAGAGGCCGCCGGTCGAGACGTGGATGTAGGCGCAGCCGCGTGCCTGGAGCACCTTGGCGAACGCCACCGTCTCGTCGAGATCCCAGCCGGCCTCTACCCAGTCCGTCGCGGAAACGCGCACGCCGACGGGACGCTCGGCCGGAAAGGCCGCGCGTACGGCGTCGTAGACGGCCAGAGGAAAGCGCATCCGGTTCTCGCGCGAGCCGCCGTAGCGATCGGTGCGCGTGTTGGCGAGAGGCGACAGGAACTGGTGCAGCAGGTAGCCATGGGCGGCATGGATCTCGAGCAGCTCGAGGCCGAGGCGGGCGGCACGCCGAGCGGTCGCGGCGAAGGCCTCGACAATCGCGGCGATGCCGACCTCGTCGAGGACATCGGGCGTCTCGTCGGTCGGCGCGAAGCCGAGCGGAGACGGCGCGACGCAGCGCCAGCCGTCAGGCCGCGACGCCGGGATCTGCCGGCCGCCCGCCCACGGAGCCTGGCAAGAGGCCTTTCGGCCGGCGTGAGCGACCTGCATGCCGATGCGCATCGACGGCGCGAAGCCGCGGATCGCCGTAAGGATATGCTCCAGCCCAGCCTCGTTGGCGTCGTCGTAGAGGCCGAGGTCGCCCGGCGTGATCCGGCCCTCCGGCGTGACCGCCGTCGCCTCGAGGATGAGCAGTCCGGCGCCCGAGATCGCGAGCTGCCCCAGATGCATCATGTGCCAGTCGCCCGGCGTGCCTTCCGTGGCTGAATACTGGCACATGGGTGCGATGACGATGCGGTTTTCCAGAGTCAGCCCGCCGAGGGCATAGGGCGAAAAAAGACGAGAGCCGCCACCTCCGCTCACCCTGCTCTCCGATCCTGAATATCTCTTGGCTTGTACATAGAGGCGCCTAGGCGCGGACCATCGTCGTGCCCGGCGCCGAAGGCCCCGGGCCCGGCATCTCCACCGGCCCCGACGGCGGCACGCCGATCGGCGCCTGCTCGCCGGGGCTCTCGACTTCGTTCGGCGAAGGCGGCGGCACGTTGACCGGCTCGGCCGGCGGCGTCTCGCTCGGGGTTGGGGTCCGGACCGGAGCCGGGTTCGGCTCCTCCGGCGTTGGAGCGCTTGGCCCCTCGTCCGGCGGCACCGGCACGCTCAGCGGCGGCACGCCCGGCTGGGGCTCGCCGGGCTGCGGTGGCGCCTGGGGCGGCACCGGTATGGAGAGCGGCGGCACGCCCGGTTTCGGATCGGGTGCCTCGCGCTTCGGCTCGGGCGGGATCGGCACGGACAGCGGCGGCACGCCCGGCCGCTCGCTCGGAACAGGATCGGGCGGCGGCTGGCGGATGGGCTCGGGTTCGATGACGGGGTCGGGCATCATGGCCTTCGGCTGTTTCGCGCGGCGGTTCAGAAGATCGGCATGCCCCCTGCCACCACGACCATGGCGCCGGTTGTATAGCTCGACTCGTCGGAGGCAAGCATCACGTAGGACGGCGCCAACTCGGCTGGCTGGCCGGGACGGCCCATCGGCGTGTTGGAGCCGAAGCTCTTGATCTGCTCCTCCTCCATTCCCGACGGGATGAAAGGCGTCCAGATCGGGCCGGGCAGCACCGCGTTGACGCGGATGTTCTTTTCGGCCAGCGACTGCGACAGTCCCACGGTGAAGTTGGCGATCGCCGCCTTGGTGGCGCTGTAGGCCAGCAGCGACGGCATCGGATGCTTGGAGTTCACCGACGAGGTGTTCACGATCGCGCCGCCCTTCGTCATATGGGGCACTGCGAACTTGGTAATGTAGAACATCGCGTTGATGTTGACCTGGAACGTCTTGTCCCAATCGGCGATCTGGATGTCCTCGAACTTCTGCGTCACCTTCTGAAAGGCGGCATTGTTGACGAGAATGTCGAGGCCGCCGAGCTCCTTGGCAGCGGTGTCGACGATGTGCTTGCAATGCTGCGGTGTGCTCACGTCGCCGGGCACGAGCACGCATTTGCGACCGGCCTTCTCGACCCAGCCCTTGACCTCGTTGGCGTCGTCGTCCTCGTCCAGATAGCCGATGACGAGATCGGCGCCCTCGCGGGCGAAGGCGATCGCCACCGCCGCGCCGATGCCGCTGTCACCGCCGGTGATGATCGCCCGCTTGCCGGCAAGGCGGCCGGAGCCCTTGTAGCTCTCTTCGCCGTTATCGGGTTTCGGGCTCATCTTTGTGGCGTGCCCAGGAAAGCTCTGGGTCTGCGGCTCGAATGGCGGCACGGGATGCTTGACGAGGATGTTCATGGCGGGTCCTGCGCTGCGAACTCGCCGGCCAATGGACGACATCCGACGCGGTTCCGGGGCGCCGCCCCGGCGTCCGTCGCAGCAAAAAGCCGCGGCAGGGCCGCGGCTCGAGAAGTGATCTAGACCCCCTGCGCCTGGCTACTTGCCACGCTTGCATGCGGAGCGGAACTTCTT
>CAZZWW010000131.1:0-7792 GCA_964657815.1 Vulcanimicrobiota bacterium
CGTTGCGCGAGAAGTTCGCCGCGGTGGAACGTACGGCCAAGGCCAGCTTCGGCGACGCGCGTGTCTACCTCGAGCGCTTCGTCGCGGTCGCGCGCCACGTCGAGGTGCAGATCTTCGGGGATGGGTGCGGCAGGGTCGTGGCGCTCGGCGAGCGCGACTGCTCGCTGCAGCGCCGCAACCAGAAGGTTCTGGAGGAAACTCCGGCGCCGAACCTTCCGGATGACGTGCGCACGCGCCTGCACGAGGCTGCCGTGCGGCTCGGCGAAAGCGTGAGCTACGCCTCGGCCGGCACCGTCGAATTCATCTATGACCCGGCTCGCCAAGACTTCGCCTTCCTGGAAGTCAACACGCGGCTCCAGGTCGAGCATCCGGTCACCGAGGCGGTGTTCGGCATCGATCTCGTGGAATGGATGATCCGCCAGGCTGCGGGAGAGGACCCGATTGGCGAGGCGCTCGCCCGCGGCACGCTGGTGCCTCGCGGCGCGGCCATTGAGGCGCGTCTTTACGCCGAGGTGCCGCACGCCGGCTTCCAGCCTAGCGCCGGATTGCTGACGCAGGTGGTCTGGCCCGAAGCCGCCCGCATCGACACCTGGATCGAGCGCGGCACGGAGGTCACGACGAACTACGATCCCATGCTCGCCAAGATCATTGTGACCGGTGGCGACCGCGCCGCGACGGTTGAGGTGTTGCGGATCGCGCTGGACGCGACCCACGTGTCCGGCATCGAGACCAACCTCGAATACCTCCGTGCCATCGCCGGCTCCACCATGTTCGCACGGGCGGAGGTCGCCACCTCCGTGCTGGGCGACTTCGCCTACCAGCCGCGCAGCATCGAGGTCTTGAAGCCCGGCGCGCAGTCCAGCCTGCAGGAGCTGCCGGGCCGCCTCGGGCTATGGCACGTCGGCGTGCCGCCGTCCGGCCCGATGGATGCGCGCTCTTTCGCTCGCGCCAACGTGCTGGTCGCCAACGCACCGGTGACGGCAGCGCTGGAAATGACGGTTGCCGGCGCGACGCTGCGCTTCCACGCCGCCGCCGAGGCGGCGATCGTCGGCGCGCGCATGCCCGCGACAGTCGATGGCGCGCCGGTGCCGCACGACAAGGCCTTCTCCGTGGCGACTGGCCAGGTGCTCGCGGTCGGCACGATCGAAGGACCGGGCCAGCGCGCCTACCTCGCGGTGCGCGGCGGGCTCGGAGCGCCCGACGTGCTGGGCTCGCGCGCGACCTTCGCGCTGGGCGGCTTTGGCGGCCATGCCATCGGCACCTTGAAGACCGGCGACGTGCTGCATTTTGCCGACATGGCGCGCGCAGAGGGCTCGCCCGGCGCGCCGGCTCCGCTCACTCGGGACTGGACGCTCGCCGTGGTCTACGGCCCACACGGCGCGCCGGACTTCTTCCAGCCGGACGACATCGCCGACCTGTTCGCGGCGACCTACGAGGTGCACTTCAACTCGGCGCGCACTGGCGTGAGACTGATCGGCCCGACGCCGCGCTGGGCGCGGCCGGACGGCGGCGAGGCCGGGTTGCACCCCTCGAACCTGCACGACAACGCCTACGCCGTCGGCTCGATCGACTTCACCGGCGACATGCCGATCCTGCTGGGGCCCGACGGGCCCAGCCTCGGCGGCTTCGTCTGCCCCGCCGTTGTCGCGCGCGAGGACCAATGGAAGCTCGGCCAGCTCAAGCCGGGCGACAGCGTGCGCTTCACGGCGGCGGCGCGGCCGGACGATCCCCGTCCACCCGCGTCGCCGGCGCTCGCGATCCCGAGCGACCTCGGCAGCCCCGTTCTCGCCATTGGTGAGCCCGGTCCAATCCAGGCGGTCTACCGCCGCCAGGGCGACGACAACATCCTCGTCGAGTACGGCCCGATGGCGCTCGACATCGCCGTGCGCCTGCGCGTGCACCTGCTGGCCTCCGCCGTCGCCGACGCCAGGCTCCACGGGCTGATCGACCTCACGCCCGGCATCCGCTCATTGCAGGTGCACTACGACGGCACGCAGTTGAAGCGCGGCGCGGTGCTCGACCTTCTCCAGGAGATCGAACGCGGCCTCCCGCCGGCTGATGCCGTCAGCGTGCCGAGCCGCATCGTCCAACTGCCGCTCTCCTGGAACGACCCGCAGGCCGAGCTCGCCATGCGCCGCTACCAGGAGACGGTGCGACCGAACGCGCCGTGGTGCCCGTCGAACGTCGACTTCATCCGCCGCATCAACGGGCTCGACAGCGAGGCCGACGTGCGCCGCATCGTGTTCGACGCCAGCTATCTCGTCATGGGGCTTGGCGACGTCTACCTTGGGGCGCCGGTGGCAACGCCGACCGATCCGCGCCACCGTTTGGTGACGACCAAATATAATCCGGCCCGGACCTGGACGCCGGAGAACGCGGTCGGCATCGGCGGCGCCTACATGTGCATATACGGCATGGAGGGTCCCGGCGGGTACCAGCTCTTCGGCCGCACGATCCAGGTCTGGAACACCTGGCGCAAGGTCGGGCCGTTCGCGCAAGAGCCGTGGCTGCTGCGTTTCTTCGACCAGATCCGCTTCTATCCCGTCGACGATCAGGAACTCGAGGAGGCCCGCGCAGCCTTCCCGCATGGTGCCTATCCAGTACATATCGAGGAGGGCACGTTCTCCTATGCCGAGCATCAGGCCGCCCTCGCGCCCCATGCCGCCGCCATCACCGCCGCCCGCAGCCGCCAGCAGGCCGCCTTCGCCGCCGAGCGTGACCGCTGGAAGGCCGAGGGCCTCGACGTGTTCCACGCCGACGAGGCGCCCGCCGCGGCCGATGCTGGCTCCGTCCCTGCAGGCTCGCTCGGCATCGCCGCGCATGTGCCGGGCAACGTGTGGAAGCTCCTGGTCGACAAAGGCCAGCGCGTCGCCGCCGGCGACACGGTCGCGATCCTTGAATCCATGAAGATGGAGATTGCGGTATCGGCGCCGGCCGCCGGCACGATCACGGAGCTGCGGACCGCCGAAGGCCGTACGCTGCGCGGCGGGGAACTCGTCGCGATCCTCGAGGAGGGCTGACATGGTGCCGCCGATGCTCGACCTTGCCGGTCTATGGGCGCTCTACGCGACCGGGGCCTCGCCGCTCGACGTTGTCGACAGGCTCGCCGCGCGAATGGACGCCTACGAGGACCGCGCCGTCTTCATCACCGCCGTCGACCGTGCCGGCCTGCGACGGCAGGCCGAGGAGCTTCTACGCCGAGCGCCCGAGCCCAACGGCCTGCCGCTGTGGGGCGTGCCGTTCGCGGTCAAGGACAACATCGACGTCGCGGGGCTGCCCACCACAGCCGGCTGCCCGGCCTTCGCCTACACGCCCGCGCATGACGCCTTCATCGTCGCTCGGCTCAGGGCTGCCGGCGCGATCGTTGTCGGCAAGACCAACCTCGATCAGTTCGCCACCGGTCTCAACGGGACGCGCTCGCCTTACGGCGCGCCGCGCTGCGTCTTCGATCCCACCTACATCTCCGGCGGCTCCTCCTCGGGCTCGGCCGTCGCCGTCGCCGCGGGTCTCGCCGCCTTCGCTCTCGGCACGGATACCGCCGGCTCCGGCCGCGTGCCGGCCGCGCTGAACAACATCGTCGGGGTCAAGCCGACGCCGGGGCGCATCAGCGCCACGGGGCTCGTGCCGGCCTGCCGCAGCGTCGACACTATCTCGATCTTCGCGGCGAGCGTCGCGGACGGCATCGCGGTGCGCCGCATCGCCGAAGGCTTCGACCCGGCCGACGCCTATTCGCGGCTCGACGTGCCGGTCACGCTGTCGGCCAGACCACGCATCGGCGTGCTGCGGCCGGCCGATCGCGAATTCTACGGCGACTCCGACGCGGCGCGTCTCTACGACGAGGCCGTCGCGCGCCTGCCGGTGCTCGGAGGCATCGCGGTGCCCTTCGACTTCGCGCCGTTCCACGAGGCGGCGGTGCTGCTCTATGACGGCCCGTGGGTCGCCGAGCGGCTCGCTGCCATCGAGGCTTTCGCCCGCGACCACGCCGACGCGCTCGACACTTCGGTGCGCGCCATCGTGGAAGGCGCACACCGCTTCAGCGCCGTCGACGCCTTTCGTGGTCGCTATGCGCTCGAGTCCCTCCGCCGCCGCACCGAGGCGACCTGGGCCGAGTGCGACGCGCTGCTGCTGCCGACGGCACCGACGACCTTCACGGTGGAGGCCATGCTCTCGGACCCCATTCGCCTCAACAGCCGTCTCGGCCACTACACCAATTTCGCCAACCTGCTGGGCCTCGCCGCCATCGCGGTTCCGGGCGGCTTCACCGCGGCCGGGCTGCCCTTCGGCCTGACGCTCGTGGGTCGAGCGTTCAGCGACGATGCACTGGCGCCCCTCGCCGACGCGCTGCACCGCGCGGCCGGTAGCGGCTCAGGCCGTGCGCGAGCCTCGCTGGAGGGGCCGGCACCCGTTGTCGCCGACGGTGAGGGCATCGAACTCGTCGTTGTCGGCGCCCATCTTTCCGGCCTTGCTCTGAACAGGGAGCTCGTCGCCCTCGGCGCCACCTTCGTTCGCGAAGGGCTCACCGCCGGCGGCTATCGCCTCTTCGCGCTTCGAGGCACGACGCCGCCGAAGCCCGGGCTCGTGCGCGATCCCGGCTTCGACGGTCCCGGCGTGCCCGCGGAGGTCTGGTCGCTAGCACCAGCGGCCTTCGGTCGCTTCATCGCCGCCATTCCGTCGCCGCTCGGAGTCGGTCGAGTCAAGATGGCAGACGGCGCGATGCCGAGCGGCTTCCTGTGCGAGAGCTGGGCGGTCGAGGGTGCGGCCGAGATCCGCGGCGGCTGGCGCGCTTACGTCGGCGGCTAGCGGTGCGCTGCTCAGCATGGATGCCGAAGTGCCTGCTATTTGCGCAGGAAGACACGCCCGTCTTTACGGACTGGTTAACGCGAGGTGGCACGCTGCGGGGTCGGTGAGCCCGCTATGATGACATGACCCTGAAGCGCATCCACGATCTGGCGAGGACGCTGCTCGGCGTTTTCATGTCGCCGCGGCACTGGCCTTTGCTGGCGCTGCTGATCTTCGTCGCGATCTGTCCCTATCCCTTGCTGGCGCTCGCCTCTCTGGCCGTGCCGCTCGCATGGGCAAGTCGCGAGTTGACGTGCCTGCATGCCGCGATCCGGCTTCTCAACCAGGTCGCGGACGGTGATCACTTCGTTGTCTTCCCGCCGCAGGCCAGCCGAGCCGGCCGCAGTATCGCGGTGGCCGCGGAAAACATGCGACGGAGACTGATGAAGGCGGAAGCCGCAATCGTCGACGGTGAGAGGATCCTGGCGGAAGCCCGCATCCGGCGGGACGCTGCGGCGTTTTTCACGTCTCGGTTCCACGACAGCGTCGAGATTGCCGTGGCGCAGTTCGCCATGAGCGGCGACGAGATTTGCTCGATGGTTCGCGGCCTCAACGGCGTCAACGATCATCTCCTGCGCGACGCGCACAGCGTCTCCGGCGCTGTTGACGAGACGGCCAACGAAGTCGAAGCAGTATCGCGAGCCGCTTCCGATATCGCGCGCCTCGTGGGTGCCACTTCCGATCAGCTTTCCGATGCCGACAGAGCCAGCGAGACCGCGTTAAAGGAGCTTCAGACCGCGAAGGATACGATAGGTGCGCTGAGGGCGGCGGCGGGCGAGATCGAGACGATCATGAGCGTCATCCGATCGGTGGCATCACAAACTTCGCTCCTCGCATTGAACGCTACGATCGAGGCCGCTCGCGCCGGCGACGCGGGTCGCGGCTTCGCGGTGGTCGCGAGCGAGGTCAAGACGCTTGCCGAGCAATCCTCGAAGGCTTCCGACACGATCCGCGCCCAGATCGCCGCCATGCGCGACGCAGTGGACGGAACGGCGGCCTCGATCGACGGGGTCTTGGGCCGCGTTTCCGTGCTGACCAAGGCGCAATCCGCCTTTGCGGCTACGCTCAGCGACAACACGACTGCCGTCGAGCGCGTCGGTCTTGAGGCAGGATCGGTTGCCAGGAGAGTCTCGGGCACATTGCCGAACCTCGTGGCGGGGGTTCGAGAGATCGAGGCGGCAGGACGCTCCATGCTGACGAGCGCGGAAAACCTGATGGACGGCTCGCAAAGCCTCACCGCCCGGTTCCGGGGGTATTTCAAGGAACTTGAGTCGGGTTCGATCAAGGTCGGTATACTTCATTCGCTCTCCGGCACGGTGACGCTTGTCGAGCGACCGGCACACGACCTGCTGATCGGCCTCATCGACGAGACCAATCGCTCGGGAGGGTTGTTGGGGCGACCGCTGGAAGCCGTCATCTTTGATACCGCCGCCGAGCCGGCGCGGTGTGGCGAAGGTGCGCGCGCGCTTGTCGCCGCCGGCGCCGTCGCGATCTTCGGCGGTTGGACCACGCCCTCGCGAATCGCCATCCGCCCCGAATTGCTCGGCGCGGACTGCCTCCTCTTCTACCCGAGTCAATACGAGGGTGGCGAGGCATGTCCCGACATCTTCTACATGGGAGGAACGCCGCAGCAGCAGGCGTTTCCGGCAGTCGACTTCCTCGCCTCGCGAGGGCGCCGCGACATCTTCCTGGTGGGGCGACGCTCGATCTTCACCACGGCCAGTCACCATCTGATACGGCGTCACGCGGCATCGACGGGCTGTCGGATCGTCGGCGAGATCTGGGCGGACGGAAGTGATCCTAGCCAAGTCTTGACGCAACTCATGAGATCCGAGCGAAACCACAAGGTCGCGGTGATTTCAACCCTTTCCGGAGAGGACAGCGTACGCTTGTTCCGAGAAATGGCGAGACGTGGGGTTTCGGCGGAGCGGATGCCCGTGATGTCCCTCTCCGTGCAAGAGTCCGAGATAGCCAGCTGCGATGCGGGTCCGATGGACGGTCACTTCATCTCCTGGAATTACCTTTCGGCCCTCGACGGAGAAAGCAATCGCGATTTTACCCGCAAGTGGCGAACTATCAGCGGCAACCCGCAAGGCGTACCTAACGACTTGCTCGAGGCGACGTTCATCGGCTTCAACCTTTGGAAGGCCGCGGTCGAAGCCGCTGAAACGACCGGCAAAGAGCAAGTCCGCACCACCCTCAAGCGTCTCAACTTCCTGTCGCCAAGCGGGTATGAACTCTCAGTCACTCAGGACCAGCATACGTCTCTCCCAGCGTTCGTGGGTCGCATCGAGCGAAGCGGCTTGGTCAAGGTGATCTGGGCGACTGGCGACACTCTACTTCCTGACGGCACAAGCGCGAAAGCTTGCGCCTTAAAGGTAAGTTGACGGCCTACTTACGGCCATTCGCTGCTTCAACGCTTCTTGCCTAGAGCTGTTGCCGTTCAGGCGGCGGACACGTACGGTCGCGTGCGATCATCATGCAGTAGAAAACCGGAAGGCCGGTGCAGTTCGAGATCCTGGAACCAGCTCGGACAACCATCCTAGCGTGGCTAGAGCGTCGAGGTGGTGCCATCGACGATTTCGCCTTTACAAGCCGTATCGATCATACCGCCCACATCAGCACTCGGCAGTATGCTCGCTTGGTCGACGAGTGGGTGATCGGCATTGGCCTACACGCGGAGGACTACGGCACGCACTCGCTCCGCACCAAGGCCTCGATCATCTACAAGCGGACGGGCAACCTGCGCGCTGTTCAGATCCTACTCGGACACACCAAGATCGAGAGCACGGTCCGCTACCTAGGAGTCGACGTCGAAGACGCTCTTACGCTGGCGGAAGGTACCGAACTTTAGCGATCGGGCTTCCCGATCCGAGTCGGGAAGCTACCGGGCGAAACGCGCCACTTCACGACGTACGATCCAGCATTGCGTGGGCCTGTAAGCCGCCGTTTG
>CAZZWW010000132.1:0-7716 GCA_964657815.1 Vulcanimicrobiota bacterium
CGGGCGGCGCGGGCGCAGCGTGCAGGACTGCTGTGCCCGGCTGCTGCCGCTGATCGCGGCGGCCGGCACCAGCGGCCGGCCGGCGGTGCATCCGGCGGCCGGCACGCGCATCAAGCGCGTCGGCCTGCTCGCCGGCTGCGCCCAGCAGGTGCTCGACCCCGCGATCAACGAGGCGACGATCCGCGTGCTGACCCGCCACGGCGTCGAGGTCGTGGTGGTGAAGGGCGTCGGCTGCTGCGGCGCGCTGCAGCACCACATGGGCCAGGAGCACAGCTCCCACGCCATGGCGGCGGCCAACATCCGCGCCTTCATGGCCGAGAAGCGCGCCCGCGGCCTCGACGCCATCGTCATCAACACGTCGGGCTGCGGCACCACGCTCAAGGACTACGGCTTCATGCTGCGCGAGGACGCGTCCATCGCCGCCGACGCGGCCGAGGTGTCGGCGCTGTCGCGCGACGTCAGCGAGATCCTGGCCGAACTCGCCATCGCGCCGCGTCCGGCCACGCCGAGGCTGCGCGTCGCCTACCATTCCGCCTGCTCGCTGCAGCACGGCCAGCGCGTCACCAAGACCCCGATGGACGTGCTGCGCAAAGCCGGGTTCGAAGTGGTCGGCGTACCGGAGGGGCACCTCTGCTGCGGCTCGGCCGGCACCTACAACCTGCTGCAGCCGGAGATCGCCGGCCAGCTCAAGGCACGCAAGGTCGCCAACATCGCCAAAACGAAGCCCGACGTCGTCGCCGCCGGCAACATCGGCTGCATGGTGCAGATCGCCGGCGGCACCGGCATCCCGGTGGTGCATACCGTCGAGCTCGTCGACTGGGCGACCGGCGGCCCGGTGCCGAAGGCCGTCGCGGCGGCGGGGCTCAGCCTCTGAGGTAACCGCTCGCGAAATTGTAGGCCATGGCGCACCACGCCAGCAGGATCGGGATCGCCACGAAGACCGCGCCAAGCGGCGTGTAGGCGACGTAGTGGGTGAGGCCGTAGACGCCGATCAGGAAGTAGAGCGGCCCGGCGACGATCCCGATCAGCAGGGCGAGCAGCCCCGCGAAGAAGACGTTGATCTGGCTGTTGATGTTGATCGTGTGGATCGCCGCGTAGAACGTGACGATCGCGCTGGCGACGACCAGGATGAACCCGACGAGCTTGGTGAAGCCGATGACGACGCTGGTGACCACGGGGTGTTCCGGGAAAGGCGCTGCCAGATGGTCCCGGCGCCCGGCTCCTGTCAATGAGGCGTGCCCGCCTCAGCGCGCCGAGCCGGTCGCCATCTTGCTGCCGTTGAAGAGGTTGGCCATGGCGCGGTGGGTGGTCGGGCCGACGGAGACCCACACGTTGGGGTCGGTCTGCGACTGGCGCTTGACGAACTTGTAGCCGGTCTCGTCCCAGCCGCGGATCTCGGCGACCATGTTGTCGAGGATGAAGTCGCCCTTGTCGGTCTTCACGGTGAGGATGGTGTGGCCGTTGCCCTCGAGGTCGCGGACGATGGTCATCAGCAGGGCCTGACGCGGGAAGCCGAGGTCGATGAGCAGCTTGCGCTTCCACAAAGCGTAGATCTTGCAGTCGCCCTTGCCGTCGGTGGGGTAGTCCCAATGGTCCAGCATGGTGCCCCAATGGTCCATGTTGCTGACCGGCTCGATGTCGGCGTTCACGCGCGCGTTGATGCGCTCCAGCATCGCGAAGGTCTTGGCGCTCAGGTGGAGGTCGACGGCGTCGAGCACCTCGACCTGGCATTCCTGCGGCTGGCGCCCGCAGAGATCGGCCCAGCCGTAGGGGGTGCGGGTCACGTCGCCGACCGCGGCGAAGGTCGCCTGCATCGGCAGGCCCTGCGCCCGCGCCGGCATCGCCGCCGCGAGGAGAAGGAGGAGAAACGAGAGCCGGACCGCGATGCGCACTGGGATGCCCCTTGTTCGATGGGGCTATCGTGCGGATGCCGTTCTGACGTCGGCGGAAGGAAAATCCTCGAATTCGAATGGTTCGCGTTAACCGGCGTTTCGAGGCTGCGAGCCGCTCCGCAGAGGGAGGCCTTGGTTAAGGATCGATGATGCGGCCGCCGGTTCGGTTAATTCGGCCACTTGGGCGCCACAAACATTGCGGTTCGTGCCAATCAGCGTGAACGCGAGCTGAACGCGGTCGGCGGCCTCGACGGGTCCGGCGCCTCAAGCCCCGGCACGCGCCTTCATGGCGTGACCCGCCAGCGTCTTCCCCAGCGTCCACACCGAGCCCGGCACCTTGTGCGAATCGGCGATGACGTCGTCGAAGGCGCTCTCGATCCAGTCGCAATCCGTGTCGGTGATGGTCAGCGGCGGGATCAGCTTGATGACGTTGAGCCCGTGGCCGGCGACCTGCACGACGATCCTGTGGTCCTTGAAGATCGGGATCACGATGATCTGGCTAAACAGGCCGGCGTTGGCCGTCTCCAGCAGCGACCAGGCGGCCTTGAGCTTGAGCGACTTCGGCGAGCCGAACTCCAGGCCGATCATCAGCCCCTTGCCGCGGACCGTCTTCAGGAACTCGTGGCGCTCGGCCATCTCGCGGAACGCCGCCATCAGGCGCTCGCCCTTGGCGGCGGCGTTGGCGACGAGGTCCTCGCGCTCGATCACCTCCAGCGTGGCGAGGCCGGCGGCCATGGCCATGTCGTTCTTGGCGAAGGTCGAGCCGTGCACCACGGCCTTGTCCATGCGCGAGAACACTTTCGCGAACACGCTCTTCCGCGCGATCACCGCGCCGACCGGGACGTGGCCGCCCGAGAGCGCCTTGGCGATCAGCACCATGTCGGGCTCGAGCCCCCAGTGCTCGAGCGCCAGGAACTTGCCGGTGCGGCCGAGCCCGGTCTGGATCTCGTCGCAGACGAACAGCGTGCCGTGCTTGCGGCACAGCGCCTGCGCGCCGGCGAGGTAGCCGTCGTCGGGCAGGTTGACGCCCTTGCCCTGGATCGGCTCGACGATGTAGGCGGCGACCTGCTTGGCCGACAGCGCCTTCTCCAGCGCGGCGAGGTCGTTGAACGGCACCTCGCGGCATCCCGGCATCAGCGCGCCGAAGCCGGTGCGGAACTGCGGGTCGGGCGTCAGCGACAACGCGCCGTAGGTCAGGCCGTGATAGGCGTGGTCGGCGTAGAGGATGTCCGGCCGCCCCGTGGCGTTGCGCGCGAACTTCATCGCCGCCTCGACCGCCTCGGCGCCGGAGTTGCAGAAGAACACCTTGTCGAGCCACGGCGTGTACTTGAGCAGCCGCTCGGCGAGCACGCCCGAGAGCACCGACACGTCCATCTGGATGAGGTTCGGCAGCTCGGAGCCGAGCACCGCCTTCAGCGCGTCGCGCAGGGTCGGGTGGTTTCGGCCGATGCCGAACACGCCCCAGCCCGACAGCAGGTCGAGGTACTTGTCGCCGTTGCGGTCCCACAGGTACTGGCCCGAGCCGGCGCGGAAGCCGACGTCGTAGCCGATGGTCTGCAGCACGCGCACCATCTGCTCGTTGAGGTGGGCGGTGTGGAGCGCGTAGCGTTCGGGCTCGCGTTCCGCGAGGATCGCGCCGATGTCGAACGGGGCGCGGGCGGCCGGGGCATGGGTCATGGCAGGAATCTAGCCGAGGGGCGGCGGCGGGACAAGCGAGGGAGACGCATGGCGGGACCCGCGCGCGTCGACGTACGCCGACACCGTTGGGGGGACACACCCCCTGGCGAGTGGCCATGGGCTTTTTGCGGCGCGGATGCGGCGCGCGGGCCGATCGAGACACGATTCGAGGGCAAAATGACCGCCAACAGGACTCGGTTCCACGGCTCGGGCGTGATCCCCAAGCGAGACCCACGCGTCGCGCGGCCTCCGGCAGTGGCCTGCGGCACTCCGACCGCCGCTGCGCACGACGCGATCAGTCAAGCAGGCCGGGACGCAGAAACGGCCCCCTCCGGCCGAAGAAGGAAACGGGGCGGGTCGATCGGGAAAGCCCCGCCGCCGACGAGAAGGTGCAGGCACACGGCGATCCGTGGCCACTCAAGGGCGCGGCATCGGCTCGGCCCTGCGAACGTCCGCTGGGGTGGGAAACAGACCGGCGGCTTTCAGAACGAGTCTTTCTTGAAGCTGCGAACAACAGCCGCAACAGAGGAAATTCGACGGGATTCACCATTGGTCCTGCCGTTCAAGACTGCAACTTTAGTTCAATTGCTTTTACCACCAAAGGTGCAATGGTAAGGTGGGAGGCTTTCCATACCTTGACGACGCCACCCTCGGCTCACAAGCCGGACCACAAGATAGCGGCCGTCTGTGCACCGGAAGGTCGCCCGTACCATGCAGCTGCTCAGGCGACTGGCGGCCAGTCTTGCACCTCCCAAATTGGTAGCCAAACCTTCCGTTATTGATTGTGGATCTTACCGCCGCCATCGAACCCGAGGGACTTATTTTCTCATTGCTCTAATTCTGTCTTGCCGTCATATTGTACATTGTTCGATGGTAGATTCGTGCGCGGAGCCAGAGGATGCCAGATACCACCTACCAGTACACATTCTCAGACAACCTCAGCAACGGCACGGGAGCGGGTGCCGAGACTGGAACAATCTCGGGTACCTTTACGGCTGATTACAATACGCTGCTCGCCAGCGGCATGGTCACAGTCACAACGCCGGAGGGGACAGAAAATTTCACGATCACGAATGCAAATATCTCGGATGGCCCAGGCGATCCGAACCAGTTCACACTCAATGACTTGAGTCCTGATCAATCTCGCATTAGTTTAACATATACTAGCATGACTCCAAGTGAATTCGATTTTGGCAACTTTCAAACTTCTAAAGCGAACGTCGCGGAATATTCGCTTGTGACGCCAGCGCCAGTTATAAGCAGCAACACTACGGCCTGCTTCTGCACCGGAACTCTTATTGCAACGGAGCAGGGCAACATCGCTGTTGAAGAGATTTCTATTGGCGATGTAATTATCACGACCTCTCACGAGCGTCGCCGCGTGAAATGGATCGGCCATCGCGAGACGGACATCCGCCACCACCCGCGTCCGAACGAGGTCCGCCCAATCCGCATCGCCGCGCATGCTTTTGCCGAATATCGGCCTGCCCGCGATCTCTACGTTTCACCCGGCCACGCGATATGCGTCGATCTCATCGGCGAAATGCTGATTCCCGCAGGTGCGCTCGTTAATGGTTCAACCATTTTGCAGACCGAGGCGGAGAGCGTCACCTATTGGCACGTCGAATTGGACGGCGGCCACGACATCATTCTTGCCGAAAACCTGCCCTGCGAGAGCTATCTCGACATGGGCAATCGCTCTTTCTTCGCCGAGGCTGAAGCGACGGCGTTGCACGCGAGCCCTGATGTACAGGTTATGACTCATGCCGCCTTCTGCCGCCCCTTCCACCAGGATGGGTCAGTGGTCGCCTTCGTACGGGAACGCCTCGC
The DNA here is from genome assembly GCA_964657815.1 of Vulcanimicrobiota bacterium. Classification (GTDB taxonomy): domain Bacteria; phylum Pseudomonadota; class Alphaproteobacteria; order Rhizobiales; family Beijerinckiaceae; genus RH-AL1. Next base: position 5,400 of record CAZZWW010000132.1, read on the forward strand.
AGCCCGTTCGCCAGACCTTGGCTGGACGCTCAAGGAGGAGCCTTTCGCAAACATCCACCTCATCGTCGATGGTCAGCGCGTCGAAGCGGTTACAAACGACCTTTCCGCTCGCTTCGTTGTGCCGGCAACAGCCAGGGACGTATGGCTCTGTTCGGACACGAGCGTGCCTGCTGAGATCGGTATCGCACCCGATTTGCGCTCGCTCGGTGTTTGCGTCGGCAGCATCGTCATCGACGACGGATTCGGAGCGCCAAGCACGATCTTCGCCGACGACCCGCTGCTCAGCGCCGGTTTTCACGACATCGAGGAAGGCCCTCAACGCTGGACGGCTGGTCGTTCGCGCTTGCCTGTCGAGCTGTGGAAGTGCCGCAAAGAGAGCTTCTTTCTACGTGTGGAGCTGACCCGTCCGGCGCTCCCGATGTGGATCGCACCCGATCGTCGGGTCCACAGCAACCTGCTGAAGCTTGTCGGCTGAGAATTGCCATGACGAGCCGCAGCACGTTCGTGGCGGCTCGCTTTGCTCAGCAAAGAGTTAGATTTTCACGGTTGGCGCCCGCACCGCGCAACTTCGAACGTCCGGAGTGGGTCGGAAGCCGTCATCTCCTTCCCTGCGTGCCGTCGTGTTCTTCCGGCAACGGCGACGTCGAGGGCCGGCACCCTTGTTTCGACCGGCGCCTGCCCGCTTCCAGGGGCCGACCCTAACGGCAGCCGCCTCCACCTGCTTCGACGGGTCGCTCCCCGCTCCGCGCACCCTGCAGAACGGATCAGCTCGTCGCCGCCGCGGTGGATTGCCCCCTGCCGCTGCGGTCGGTGCAAGGTCTATCGCGTCGGCTGTTTGATGTGCCACGGGAGCGCCGCGGACGGGGCGCCCCTGTCACGTTCCGAGCCCCCCCGATCGCGCGATTCTCGAACTCGAACCGTTCGACTGGCGCTTGCCTTGGAGGGCACGGCGGCAGGACAAATCCTCTGGGGTGCTGTGCAGGATCAGGCCACATCCGCCTCCACCCCCACGGTGATCGACAGCAGGTCCTCCGGCGCCGCCGACTGTCCCACGAGGATATCGAGCGCGCCCGACTCCAGCACCCCGTCGTAGCCGTCGCGCGGGTAGGCGACGTCCGCCGCGGCGAGCATGAAGACCACCGCGCGGCTCTCGCCGGGCTGTAGCATCGCCTTTTCCACGCCCCGCAGCTCGAGCCGCGGCCGCACCACGGTCGCGACGGGGTCGCGGACGAAGAGGAACAGCGTCGCCTCGCCGGCGCGCGGGCCGGTGTTGCCGACCTGGACGGTGACGGACAGCGGCCGGCCCTCGGCCAGCACCTCGCCGTCGGCGGCGAGGTCCGAGACGGCGAAGGTCGTGGTGGAGAGGCCGGCGCCGAAGGGGAACAGCGGCGTGTTGGGGCAATCGAGATACTTGCTGGTGTAATGGTCCGCCGGGTTCATCGGGCGGCCGTTGCGCCCGTCGCCGAAGAAGATCGGGACCTGGCCCATGGCGCGCGGCCAGGTCATGGCGAGGCGCGCGGTCGGCGCGACGGCGCCGGAGAGCACGTCGGCCAGCGCGTGCCCGGCCTCGCTGCCGGGCGCCCAGGCGCAGAGCAGCGCCTGCGTCCGTTCGGCGAGCCAGGGGATGATGGGCGGCCGTCCGCAGAACACGACCGCCACGCAGGGCGTGCCGGTGGCCAGCACCGCCTCGGCCAGCTTGCGCTGGTGGCCGGGCAGGTCGAGGTCGGTGCGGCTGGTGGCCTCGCCGTTGAGCGCCACGCCCTCGCCGACGCAGAGCACGACGACGTCCGCCCGGCGCGCTGCCTCGACCGCGGCGGCGATGCCGGCCGTGTCGCCGCCCTGGATCGCGACGCCGGCCTCGCAGGCGATCTCGGCCTGCGGGAAGGCGGCGCGCAGCCCGTCGCGCACGCCGATGCAGGCGGAAGGGTCGCCCTTGGCCGCCCAGGAGCCGATCATCTCGCGCGGGGCGTCGGCCAGCGGGCCGATCGCGGCGATGCGGCGGCGGCCAGCGGCCAGCGGCAGCAGGTCGCCCTCGTTCTTCAAGAGCACGATGGACTTCACCGCCGCCTCGCGGACCAGCGCGCGCGCCATGACCGGCGCGCCGCGCCGGCAGCGCCGGTAGGGATCGGCGAACAGCCCGAGCCGCTCCTTGAAAAGAAGCACCCGGCGCATGCAGACGTCGACCTCCGCCTCGGTGCAAAGGCCCCGCGCCACGGCCTCCGCGAGGTGGTCGACGTAGGCGTAGCCCATCATGTCGACGTCGCAGCCGGCGCGGATGCACAGCGCCGCCGCCTCGGCCTCGTCGGCGGCGGTGCCG
>CAZZWW010000133.1:0-7693 GCA_964657815.1 Vulcanimicrobiota bacterium
CGGCGAGGAGGAGGCGCTTGCGGCGGACCGCCGCCGGCTGCACCACCACGTCGACCGGCGCGCCGCCCAACGCCGCCCGCGCGACCGCGCACCAACGGGACTGGTCGGCGGTGTCGGGAGGTGCGAAGGGGATGTCGGCGGCCGCGGCCAGCCCGAGCCAGCGCGGCGGGCCGGCCTCCGGCAGGGCGGCGGCGGCGCGGCCGACGAGATCGGCCGTGAGCGCGTCCGGCGCGGAGACGAGGGTCGCGACCCAGTGCGACGAGGCTTCGGGGTTCATGGAGGGCGCCGGATGGAGGCGATCCTCATCGCAGGGCCGACCGCCAGCGGCAAGTCGGCCCTGGCGCTACGCCTCGCCGAACGCCTCGGCGGCACGATCGTCAACGCCGATTCCATGCAGGTCTACCGTGACCTTCGCGTGCTGACGGCGCGGCCGAGCCCCGTCGACGAGGCGCGCGCACCGCATCGTCTCTACGGCACGGTGGACGGCGCCGAGACCTATTCCGTGAGCCGCTGGCTCTCCGACGTGGCGGAAGCGCTGGCGGGGGTGCGGGCCGAGGAGCGCCTGCCGATCGTCGTCGGGGGCACGGGACTGTACTTCAAGGCGCTCACCGAGGGCCTCTCGGCGATCCCGCCCGTGCCCGATGCCGTGCGGGTGGAGGTGAGGGCATGGGCGGCGGAGCGCACGCCGGCGGAGCTCCACGTGCTGCTCGCCGCGCACGATCCCGTCACGGCATCGCGGCTGCGGCCAACCGATCCGCAGCGCATCGTCCGCGCGCTGGAGGTGCATCGCGCCACGGGGCGGAGCCTGGCGTCGTTCCACGAGACTCGTGAGCCGGCGATCGTCGATGGGGACACATGCGTGGCGATCACTCTCGCAATGGATCGCGAGACGCTGCGGACCCGTGTCGACGCCCGGTTCGAGGCGATGATGGCCGCGGGCGCTCTCGCCGAAGTCGAGGCGCTCGCCATCCGGGAGTTGGCGCCGGACATGCCGATCCTACGCACCCTGGGCGTGCCGCCGCTGCTGCGGCATCTGCAAGGTGAATTGGATAAAGAAAAGGCTGTCGAGCGGGCGAAGCTCGACAGCCGGCAATATCTCAAACGGCAGGAGACGTTCGCCCGCCACCAACTCCGCCGCTTCCGCCCAGTGGAGCCGGACCGGGCGGAAGCCTTCGTGCTGGATCAGTTGGAGTAGGCGTGACCGAGCGGGCCGAGGTCGGCGCCGTCGCCGGGACCGTAGTAGCCGGCGAAGTAGGGCGAGCCGTAGCCGTCGGGATAGCTGAAGACGCCGCGATGGCCGTAGCCGCCACGACCGATGCCGTTGTCGCCGTAGAGGCCGCCGCCGAAGGCGCCGTAGGATTCGACCGCGTCGTCGGCGATGGCGGAATGCAGGGCCGCCGTCTGTCGGTCACGCGCTACGGCGGCGGCGACGCGATAATTGCCAGGCAGGCGGTGGAAGCCGAAGCCGGTGCCGGGGCCGTCACTGACGAGGGTCTGGTAGCCGCTGTGGTCCGAACGGCCGGTATGATCGTAGCTGACACCGGCTGCAGCTGCGGTGTGGCGGGCGTGGTGACGCGGCGCCGCCGAAGCGGGAGCGGCCAGCACGAGCACGGCGGTACCGGCGAGGGCTGCGGTCAACCGAAGACGCGATCCGATGGTCGCCATGATGATCTCCTCTCCCGCAGGGCGGGTAATTGTGAAGCTTGCATGGCAAACGAGCGGGCGAGAGACGCGGTTCCTCGCGCCCGAAGCTTTGTGTTTCACCTTGTGCGGCGAACGTTTCCGTCGCGTTGCCGCGCCGGTGCCGTGAGCGTAGAACCGGCGAAACCCCGGAGCCGCCTTGCGATACGGACTGGAAGTCCTCGTCTTGCTCGTAACGCTGCTCCCGGCCTGCACGCCGGCGCAGGCGCTGACGCGAGACGAGCTCAAGGAGGTCGGCTTCCATCTCCGGCCCGGCGCGGAACTGCCCAAGGCGGCGGTGTTGCACGGGCCGCACGGCGACCTCACGCTCGGCGCCGCGCTCGACGGCAAGCCGGCGCTGGTGACCTTCACCGACTACCGCTGCGAGTCGCTCTGCGGTGTGATCCTCGACCAGCTCGCCGGCACGCTGCCCAAGGTGCCGCTCGCCATGGGCCGGGATTTCAACGTGATCTCCGTTGCGCTGTCCGGTGCCCAGACCCAAACCGACGCCACGACGTTCCGCGACGCCCACACCGGCGGCAGCACGCTGCACGACGCCGCGCTGTTCCTCACCAACGATAGGCCCGCGCTCGAGGCGATGAAGACCAGCGTCGGGCTGGTGGCGCCGTTCGACGAGGAGCACAAGCAGTTCGCTCATCCCGCCGGCCTGATGTTGGTCGATGCCGAGGGCCGGGTGCAACGCATCCTCAGCCCGTTCGCGATGAACCCGCTCGATCTCAAGCTGGCATTGACGGAATCCGGCGCGGCGCCGGCCTCGCTGACCAGCCACCTGCTGCTGCTGTGCTACGGCTTCAACCCCGCCGCCGGCATCTACACGCTGCGCATCGAGCGGGTCATGGCCATCGCCGCGGCGGTGACCATCGCCTTGATCGCCGCCGGCGTCGGCACCCTTCTCCTCGTCGAGCGCCGACGCCGGCGTGCGATCTCCCTGGCGTGAGGCCCACCTCCCGATGACGACCTACGATGCCACCCTCGGTCAGGCGCCCGGCGGCGAGGAGGTCGGGCTGGTGCGGCTCGGCAACGGCACGCTCAGGGTGGCGCTGACGAACTACGGCGCCCGCATGCTGGCGATCGAGGCGCCGGACCGACACGGCGCCATGGCACACGTGCTGCTCGGCTTCGACCGGCTCGACCAAGTCCTCAAGGCCGGCTCGTTCGGCGCGGTGCTCGGGCGCTACGCCAATCGCATCGCCGGGGGGCGGTTCACGCTCGACGGGCAGCAGCACCAGCTCTCGGTCAACGACCCGCCGAACACGCTGCACGGCGGCAAAGGGGCCTTCTCGAAGACGTTCTGGACGCTGGCCGAGCGTACGGAGGTCGGCGCGGCCTGGACGCTGGAGAGCCCCGATGGCGACCAGGGCTTTCCCGGCGCGCTCGCGGCCCGCGCCGCCTACACGCTGGAGGGCGAGACGCTGCGCCTCGTGCTGGAGGCCGAAGTCGACAAGCCGTGCCCGGTGAACCTCAGCGCCCACCCCTACTTCAACCTCGCCGGCGCCCACGCGCTCGACTGCCACGACCACGAGGTCGAAGTCTTCGCCGAACGCTTCCTGCCGACGGACGCGACGCAGATCCCGACGGGCGAGCTGAAGCCGGTGGCCGGCACGCCGTTCGACTTCCGGACGCCGGTGCGCATCGGCGACCGCATCCGCGACGACGACCCGCAGATGAGGCCGGCGCGCGGCTTCGACCATTGCTTCGTGCTCGACGGGCCGGCCGGCACCATGCGCCGCGCCGCCCGCGTGACGCACCCGGGCTCCGGCCGCACGCTGGATGTCGAGACCGACCTGCCGGGGCTGCAGGTCTACACCGGCAACAGCCTCGACGGCTCGCTGATCGGCCATGGCGGCACCTACCGCCAGACCGCCGGCCTTGCCCTGGAGGCGCAGCACTTCCCCGACGCCCCGAATCAGCCGGGTTTCCCCTCGACGGTGCTGCGGCCCGGCGAGAGGTTCCGCGCGACGATCCTGTATCGGTTCGGGGTGGCTTGAGGCACGCCGGCGAGAGCCCGCCGGCCCCGGTCGCCGCCTTCCGCCGATCCGCGGTGTCGTGCGCTGCCTCACTGCGCGTCTGGCACGGGGCGCACGGGGTCGCCCTCGCGCAGGAACGGCCCGGCGCGGGCGATGACGGGATCGTTTTCCATCAACCCGTCACGGATCTCGATCGTGCCGCCTTCGAGCAGGCCGGTGGTGACGCGGCGCATCACCACGCGGTCGGATTGCACGATGCCGACGACATCGCCGTCCGGGCCGAAGAGCAGTGCGCTCAGCGGGATCGTCAGGCCGCAATCCTGCCCGGCGTCGATCTCGGCCCGTGCGAAGCTGCCGACGCGCAGGCGTGGGTCCGCGGCGACGGAAAGGTGCAGCATGGCGAGTTGGGTCTTGGCGTCGACGCCGTCGTCGATCGCGGCGACCCGCCCGTCGAGCTCGCCGAGGCCGACGACGTGAATCTTGGCCGCCATGCCCTTGCGCAGCAGCGGCAAGGTCTTGGCGAGGCTCTCGGCCTTGAGCTCGACGTCGCCAGCCTCGGCGATGCGAAACAGCGGATCGCCAGCGCCGGGCGAGGTGTAGGCACCGACCACGGCATCGGCGGCGATGACCGTGCCGGCAACCGGCGCCTTGACCGGGATCTCCTCCTTCGGGTTCTGCGGCGAGACGAGGTGGGCCAGCACCTGGTCCTTGGTCACGGTATCGCCGGCCTCGGCGCCGATGTCGCCCACTACGAGCCCCTCGCGGTCCGGCCGCAGCTCGACCGCGTGGCGGGCGACGAAGGTGCCCGAGGCGGACAGGTGGTTGGTGAAGCAATGGGTCTTCGCGCTCACCACGGTTACGGCCATGGCGCTGTCGCCGGCGGGTCCCTCGGCCTTCGCGGGGCCGGCAAGCAAGACCGCCAGCGTCGCCGCGCCGAGTGCTCCTCTCACGTCGACCTCGTCCCGACGAGCGGCGGCGCGGGCGCCTCCTCCGTCGGCTGGCGCATCTTGACGCCGGCGTTCGTGGAAAGCAGCGGCAGCAACAGGCGCCGACTGATCCGGCTGAGGTCGTCCATCGCCAGGTACATCGCCGGGATGAAGACGAGCGACAGCACGGTGGAGGCGATGAGGCCGCCGATCACCGTGATCGCCATCGGCGAGCGGATCTCGCCGCCGGTCCCGCTGCCGATCGCGCTCGGGATCATGCCGGCGACCATGGCGATGGTGGTCATCACAATCGGCCGCGCCCGCTTGAGCCCCGCCTCGATCGCGGCCTCGGTCCGAGTCGCGCCGTGCTTGGTCGCGCGGATCGTGAAGTCGACCAGCATGATCGAGTTCTTGGTCACGATGCCCATCAGCATCAGGATCCCGATATAGACCGGGATGCTGAGCGGGCGGTGAAGGAGCAGCAGGCTTGTGACGGCGCCCCCGATCGACAGCGGCAGCGCGAACAGGATCGTGACCGGCTGGAACAGGCCGCCGAACAGCAGGATCAACACGATCGAGACGGCCAGGAGGCCGAGCGTGGCGGCGTTGATGAAATCGGGGACGAGGTCCTGCATGCTCTCGGCGTCGCCGCCGGCGCTGATGCGGATGCCGGGCGGCTTGTCCTTCATGATCGGCAGCTTGTCGATGCCGGCTTTGGCCTCGCTCAGCACGGCGTCGCCGGCGAGGTCGGCGGCGACGGGCGCCTGCAGTTCGCGGTCGTAGCGCATGATGTTGGACGGACCTTCCTCCAGCACGACGTCGGCGACCGACCCCAGCGGGACGGCGCCGCGGCGATCGGGGAGCGGCACGCGCAGGTCGCCGAGCCGCTGCCGGTCGGCCCGGATCGTCTCGTCGAGCTGGACGCGGATCGGGATCTGGCGGTCGCCGTCGGTCATCTTGGCCAGCGCCGGCTCGAAGTCGCCGATCGTCGCGATGCGGATGGTGTCCGCCAGCGACACGGTCGTCAGGCCGAGCCGAGCCGCGAGCTCCGGCCGCGGCCGGATCCTGAGCTCGGGACGATCGAGGCTGGCCGAGGAGACGATGTTGTAGATCGTGGGCAGGCGGCGCATCTGCGTCGCCAATTCGGCGGCGACGCTGCGCACCGTCGCCTCGTTCTTGCCGGTGACCACGAGTTGGATGCCTCGTGTGAGCAGGAAATCATCGACGAACCAGGAGCGGATGTCGGGGATGTCCTGCAGGTCGCGGCCGATGCGAAGTTCGAGGTCGTGCTGCGTCGAGCGGCGCTCGCCTCGCGGCACGTAGTTGATCGTGATGGAGGCGAGGCGCACCTCGCTCGTCTTCGATGGGATGCGGCCGCCGTCCACGAAGACGCTGGCGACCTCGGGCAGTTGGCGCAGCCTGCGGGTGATTTCTTCCGTGACCGTCTCCGTCGCCGCCAGCGGCGAACCCGGGGGCAGCTCGACCGAGAGTATCGATCGCGCGGAATCCTGTGGCGGCAGCAAGCCCTGCGGCACGAACAGGAAGCTCGATCCCGCGCCGACGATCAGCACGACGCCGAGCAGGACCGCCAGCCGGTAGTGCCGCACGCTCAGGCCGAGCACGCGGGCGTAGCCGCGCATCACGACGCCGAGCGGCGTCTCTTTCGGGTGAGCATGCGGCTTGAGGAAATAGGCGGCGAGCACCGGCGTCACGAAGCGGGCGGCGAGCAGCGAGAAGAAGACCTGGACCGAGATGGTGATGCCGAACTGCTTGAAGAACTGGCCGGCGACGCTGCTCATGAAGCTGACCGGCACGAAAACGGCGATGATGGTCAGGCTGATTGCGATGACCGCCGGCCCGATCTCGTCGGCGGCATCCATCGCAGCGTCGTAGGGCGACTTGCCCATCGCCATGTGGCGTTCGATGTTCTCGATCTCGACGATGGCGTCGTCGACGAGGATGCCCGTCGAGAGCGTGATCGCCATGAAGCTGATGAGGTTGAGCGAGAAGCCGACGATCTGCATGGCCCAGAAGGCGGGCAGGATCGACAGCGGCAGCGAAATGGCGGCGATGAGCGTGGCGCGCGGGTCGCGCAGGAAAAGCAGTACGACGACGGTCGCCAGTACCGCGCCGAGCTCCAGGGTGCGGATCGCCTCCTCGTAATTGCCGAGCGTTACCACCACCGAGGAGTCGATCAGCGCGATGTCGATATCCGGGTTACGCTCGTGGATTTCCCTGACCTTGTCGTCGACGGCGCTCTTCACCGCCACGTCGCTCGCGGTCTGCGCACGGAACACCGAGAAGCCGACGACGGACTTGCCGTCGAGGCGCGCGAAGGTCTTGGGATCGGCGACCGAGTCCGTGACCGTGCCGATGTCATCGAGCCGGATCTGCGCGCCGGTCGGAAGGATGATGGATGCGGCGCCGATCTCGGCCAGCGTCGAGGTGGCCGCGAGCGTCCTGATGACTTGAGTGCGGCCGCCGATCTCCGCGGCGCCGCCGGCGACGTCGACCTTGGTGCCGCGGAGCTGCTGGCTGACGCCCGCGGCGTTCAGCCCGAGGGCCTGGACCCGTTCGGGATCGAGGGTGACGGCGACCTCCCGATCGACGCCGCCGATGCGTTCGACCTGGCCAACGCCATGGACGACCTGGATGGCGCTCTTCACGGTCTCGTCGACGAAATAGGAGAGTTCGGCCGGGGTCCTGGTCCGCGAAGAGGCGGTGTAGGTCAGGGTCGGCAGGTAGACCGCCGCCGGGCGCGTGACGACCGGCTCGGTGATGTTCTGCGGAAGCCGGTAGCGAACGCGCACGAGCGCGTCCTTGACCTCGTTCAGCGCCCTGTCGGGATCTGCCTTGAGGTCGAACTTGACGATCGTAACCGAGAGCCCGTCGGTGATGTTCGAGCTGACGTGCCTGACACCGGCGAGGCCCGAGACGGCATCCTCGACGGGCTTCGTCACCTGGTCGTTGAGCTCCGCCGGGGCCGCGCCGAACTGCGCGACGGCGATCGAGACGACCGGCACGTCCACCCCCGGAAGCCGGGTGATCGGCAGCGCGAAGAAGCTCATCGTGCCGAGGATCACGAAGATCGCCGAAACG
>CAZZWW010000134.1:0-2320 GCA_964657815.1 Vulcanimicrobiota bacterium
CGGTGCCTCGATCGGAAAGGCTGCTCCTGCACCAGGCTGAACTGCAGGTCGGCTACGACCTGCACCCCGGCGGCAAGACGGAATGGAGCGCCCTCACGGTCCTGCCGTGGGACGCCTCCGTCCGAGGTTCGAAAGCCTAGGCCGCCAGGAGCGTGCGGGCCTGGTTGATCCAGCCGTCGCGCTCGATGCGGCCACCGAGCTTCAGCTCGGCTTCGACCTTCGTCACGTCCTCGGGCGTCATGGCCGCGATCTGCCAGTAATGGAAGATGCCGCCCTCGTTCAGCTTCTTCACGATCTGCGGCCCGACGCCCTGGATCTTGGCGAAATCGTCCGGCGCGCCACGCGGGGCGGACAGGATCTCGAACGCTTCGGCCGGCGCCTCGAGGCCCTCCTCGACGTCGGGCTTGGCATCGGCCGACACGTCCGGGGTCTGCGGCGCCAGCGAGTCGGCGGCGTGCAGCTCGGGCGCCGGCGTCTCCGGCAGCACCTCGGCCGTGGGCTCCTCCATCTCGCCGAGGTCGGCGCCGGCGGAGCCTTGCGAGCGCTGGATGCCGTCGAGCGCGGCGCGGGCGATGAGGTCGCAATACATGGTGATGGCGCGACCGGCGTCGTCGTTGGCCGGGATCGGAAAGGTGATGCCGTCGGGATCGGAATTGGTGTCGAGGATCGCCGCGACCGGGATGTTGAGGCGAGCCGCCTCCTTGATCGCCAACTGCTCCTTGTTGGTGTCGATGACGAAGATCAGGTCGGGCACGCCGCCCATGTCCTTGATGCCGCCGAGCGCCTTCTCGAGCTTCTCGCGCTCGCGGCCCATCATCAGCCGCTCCTTCTTGGTCAGGCCGACGGCGCCGTGGTCGAGCTGGTCGTCGATCTTGCGCAGGCGCTGGATCGAGCCCGAGATGGTCTTCCAGTTGGTCAGCATGCCGCCGAGCCAGCGCGAGTTGATGTAATATTGCGCCGAGCGCTTGGCGGCATCGGCGATCTGGTCCTGCGCCTGGCGCTTGGTGCCCACGAAGAGCACGCGACCGCCGCGGGCGACGGTGTCCGACACCGCCTTCAGCGCCTGGTGCATGAGAGGCACCGTCTGCGCGAGATCGATGATGTGGATGTTGTTGCGGGCGCCGAAGATGTAGGGCGCCATCTTCGGGTTCCAGCGGTGCGACTGATGGCCGAAGTGGGCGCCGGACTCGAGGAGCCCACGCATGGTGAAATCGGGCAGTGCCATAGTAGGAACGTTCTCCGGTTGGACCTCCGCGGATCGTTGAGGGGCCAGATGGCCCCACCGGAAGCACGCCTTGAAGCAGGCGCGCGCGATCCGCGTGCGGGATGGGCGCCGTATAAGGGCCCGGCGGCCTTTCGGCAAGCGCGCGCCGCTTTTTTCGTTTAGTCTCACCCTCTCACCCGACGGGCACGATGCCCCTAGCCGGAGATCGACCTTCATGTCCTACTGGCCCACGACGATCGCGCTCATCGGCGGCCTGTCGCTGCCGCTGACGGCCCTGGCCCACGAGCATGGTGGCGCCAACCCCGCGGGCGAAGTCGGGCACGGCGCGGCGACCGACGTCCGCGTGCTCACCGTGGTCGAGCGCGGCGATGGCACGATGGTCTTCTCGCCCGACAGGCTGCGCGTGAAGCGCGGCGAAACCGTGCGCTTCGACGTCACCAATTCCGGCAAGGCGCATCACGAATTCCGCATCGACAGCGTCGCCGGCAACGCCGATCACGAGGCCATGATGCGTGCGATGCCCGACATGAAACACCATGAGGGCAACAGCGTCGCGCTCGCCCCCGGTGCGACCGGCCATCTCGCCTGGACGTTCACCCATGCCGGCACGTTCCAGTTCGCCTGCCTGATCCCCGGCCATTTCGAGGCCGGCATGCACGGGACCATCCTGGTCGAGCGCTGAGGTACGAAGGCGCGCGCCTCGACGCTCGCGGACTGCGACGTCGCGCTCAAGGCCACAGCAGCGGCGGATCCTGCTCGATCGTCACCCCGTGACGTGCGGCCAGCATGACGATGGTGTGGGCGAGGTCGTGCGGGCGCCGATCGAGCAGGCTCAGCGCCACCAGCCGGTCGCGCCGCCGCCGTCGCCATTCGACGGTCCAGCCGCCGATCCGAAAGGGATTGTAGCGGGGTGCGCGCTCGGCAGCGAGCGTCAGGCGCACCGCGGCGATGCCGTTGACCGAGCCGACGATGGCCGCAGCGCTGACCTCGCGCCAGGCGATGCGGCCTTCGTGCAATCGCGTGTCGAGCATCCCCTCGGAGTCGAGCGTCAGCACGGGGCGCGCGCACACGGCGTCGGCGACGGCCGTCGCCGCC
>CAZZWW010000134.1:2330-7683 GCA_964657815.1 Vulcanimicrobiota bacterium
GGCGACTACGCGCCGTCGTCTCAGGACATGGGCGGCGGCGACGGCGAAGACGGCCGCCAGTGCGGCTCGTGAGGGCGCGTCGCCGTCGGCTCCGGCCAGGACGACGGCCAGCGCCAGGCAGGCGAGCGACACGGCCACGGCCCCGAGCACGGCCACAGCGAAGCGGAGGCTGAACCGCGCCGTCAGCGGAAGCGTCACGCGCGTCAGCGCCTGCGGCGGCACGAAAGGTCGCTGCTCCGCCGGGATGTGAAGGATGGTATCGAAGATGGACAAGCGCGCTCCGCCGGCCGACCGGCCGATGAGGTCCAACGCGCGAAGGCGTCGAATTTTCCGTGCCGATCGCGCTTGCCAACAGGAACAAATAGAGTACATTTACGACCAGCGAACGCGTTTGCCTGCCCCTCCCGCCGCGTGCCAGAAGGATCGAGAGCGATGTCACAAGCCAATCTTCGCGTCGTGGAAGGAACCAGCGTGGACAAGACCAAGGCGCTCGACGCCGCGCTGTCTCAGATCGAGCGGAGCTTCGGCAAGGGCTCGATCATGCGGCTGGGCAAGAACCAGCAGGCGCTCGAGATCGAGACGATTCCGACGGGTTCGCTCGGCCTCGACATCGCGCTCGGCGTCGGCGGCCTGCCCAAGGGCCGCGTGGTCGAGATCTACGGGCCGGAATCGTCGGGCAAGACCACGCTGACGCTGCACGTGATCGCCGAGGCGCAGAAGAAGGGCGGCGTCTGTGCCTTCGTCGACGCGGAGCACGCGCTCGATCCGGTCTACGCCCGCAAGCTCGGCGTCAACCTCGAGGACCTGCTCATCTCGCAGCCCGATACCGGCGAGCAGGCGCTGGAGATCACCGACACGCTGGTCCGTTCGGGCGCGATCGACGTGCTGGTGATCGATTCGGTGGCGGCGTTGACGCCGCGGGCGGAGATCGACGGCGAGATGGGCGACAACCAGCCGGGTCTCCAGGCTCGGCTGATGAGCCAGGCGCTGCGCAAGCTCACGGCGTCGATCTCGCGCTCGCAGACCATGGTGATCTTCATCAACCAGATTCGCATGAAGATCGGCGTGATGTACGGTTCGCCCGAGACGACGACAGGCGGCAACGCCTTGAAGTTCTACGCCTCCGTGCGCCTCGATATCCGCCGCATCGGCTCGATCAAGGACCGCGAGGAGGTCGTCGGCAACCAGACTCGCGTGAAGGTCGTCAAGAACAAGGTGGCGCCCCCGTTCAAGCAGGTCGAGTTCGACATCATGTACGGCGAGGGCGTGTCCAAGGTCGGCGAACTCGTCGACCTCGGCGTCAAGGCCGGCGTGGTGGAAAAATCCGGCGCCTGGTTCTCCTATGACAGCCAGCGCCTCGGCCAGGGCCGCGAGAACGCCAAGGCCTTCCTGAAGGCCAATCCCGCCGCCGCCGAGCGTATCGAGAAGGCGATCCGCGAGAACTCCGGCCTCGTCGCCGAGCGCATCCTCGACCAGGCCGACGAGGACGACGCCGAGGAGGCGTAGCCTCCTCGTACCCGCGGCGCGGTCCGGCCGCGGGTGATTCGTGACGCAGGTGACGCAAGAATGTGGAGCGCGCTAGGATTGTCGCGATGATCCGCTACGCCGACCCCCACGGGTTCGTCGAGCTCGCGGTCACCACCAACTTCTCGTTCCTGCGCGGCGCCTCGCATCCCGAGGAACTCGTCGCGCAGGCCATCACGTTGGGCCTCGAGGCGATCGGCGTCGCCGACCGCAACTCGCTTGCCGGCGTCGTCCGCGCCCATCTGTTCCTGCGCCACAACAAGGACGCGGCGAACGGCCTGCGCGTGCTGCCCGGCACCCGCCTGGTGTTCTGCGACGGCACGCCCGACATCCTCGTCTTCCCGCGGGACCGTGCCGCCTGGGGCCGGCTGTGCCGGCTGCTCACCGTGGGCAACATCCGCGCCGAGAAGGGCACGTGCCGCCTGACACTGGAGGATCTCCTCGCCTGGCAAGAGGGCCTGCAACTCGTCGCCTTGCCCGCCTCGACCTTCGAGCCCGACGTCGAAGCGCGGTTGGCGGGTCGCCACTTCCCGGAGTTCGAGGAGCCGGGTGCGGTCTCCGCTGCGCCGGGAAAAGGTGCCGACGCCATCGACGATCTCGGCAAGGACGAGAACCGGGGCGGCGGCGGCCCCCTCGGCCGTCTGCGTCGGACCCCTTCTCCCGCTGCGCTTTGCTCCGCCGGGGAGAATGCCTCTCTCGGCCGCCTCGCCGCCGCCTGCCCCGGCCGGCTCTGGATCGGCGCGGTGATGGCCTACGGCCGCAGCCCGCGCAGCGACCTGCTCCGGCGCCGCAAGCTCGCCGATCGCCTCGGCGTGCCGATGCTCGCCACCAACGACGTCACCATGCACGATCCCGCGCGGACGCCGCTGCTCGACGTCGTCACCTGCATTCGCCATGGCGTCACGTTGGAGAGCGCCGGCCGCAAGCTGGCGCTCAACGCCGAGCGTCACCTGAAGCCGCCGGCCGAGATGCGCCGGCTGTTCTCCGAGGCGCCTGAGGCGGTGGCCGAGACCCTGCGCTTCGCGGCCGGCCTCGCCTTCTCGCTCGACGAGCTCGGCAACGATTATCCCGAGGAACTGCGCGAGGGCTTCGCCACGCCGCAGGAGGCGCTCGCCGCCTTCGCGGCGCAAGGCGCACGCCGCCGCTACGGCGAGGCCGTGCCGCCGCGCGTCACGGTGGCCATCGCCCACGAGCTCGATCTCGTCCGCCAGATGGACTACGCGCCCTACTTCCTCACCGTGCACGACATCGTGCGCTTCGCCCGCTCGCGCGACATCCTGTGCCAGGGCCGAGGATCCGCGGCGAACTCGACGCTCTGCTTCTGCCTCGGCATCACCGAGGTCGACCCGACCCTGCACGATCTGCTCTTCGAACGCTTCATCTCGCTCGACCGCAGGGAGCCGCCCGACATCGATGTCGACTTCGAGCACGAGCGGCGCGAGGAGGTGATGCAGTACATCTACGATCATTACGGCCGCGCCCACGCGGCGCTGACCGCGACGGTCGTGACCTATCGCGCCCGCTCGGCGGTGCGCGAGGTCGGCAAGGTGTTCGGCCTGTCGGAAGACGCGATCGGCATGCTGTCGGGCACGATCTGGGGCTGGGGCGAGGCGGCGGTCGACGAGACCGGCGCCACCCGCGCCGGCATGGACCCGACCGAGCCCGGTCTCGCGCGCGTGCTGGGCCTGTCGCGCGAGCTGTCGGGCTTCCCGCGCCACCTGTCGCAGCACACCGGCGGCTTCGTCATCACCCGCTCCCGCCTCGACGAGGTGGTGCCGATCGCCAACGCGTCGATGCCCGATCGCACCACCATCGAGTGGGACAAGGACGACCTCGACGCGCTCGGCATCCTCAAGATCGACGTGCTCGCGCTCGGCATGCTGTCGTGCCTGCGCGGCGGCTTCGACCTGCTCGCGAAGCACTACGGCGTGTCGGAGACGCTGGCCTCCATCCCGCAGGAAGAGCCGGACGTCTACGCCATGATCCAGAAGGCCGACACGCTCGGCGTCTTCCAGATCGAGAGCCGGGCGCAGATGTCGATGCTGCCGCGGCTCAAGCCCAGGACCTTCTACGACCTCGTCATCGAGGTGGCGATCGTGCGGCCCGGCCCGATCCAGGGCGACATGGTGCATCCTTACCTGCGCCGCCGCACCAAGAAAGAGACCGTGACCTACCCCTCGCCGGAGCTCGAGGCGGTGCTGAGCAAGACGCTGGGCGTGCCGCTGTTCCAGGAGCAGGCGATGAAGATCGCCATCGTCGCTGCCGGCTTCACGCCGGGCGAGGCCGACCAGCTGCGCCGCGCCATGGCGACTTTCAAGCGCGTCGGCACGATCTCCACCTTCTACGACAAGATGGTCCACGGCATGGTCGCGCGCGGCTACCCCGCCGACTTCGCCGAGCGCTGCTTCAAGCAGATCGAGGGTTTCGGCACCTACGGCTTCCCCGAGAGCCACGCCGCCTCGTTCGCCCTGCTGGTCTACGCCTCGTGCTGGATGAAGTGCCGCTACCCCGACGTCTTCGCCTGCGCGCTGCTCAACGCCCAGCCCATGGGATTCTACGCCCCCGCGCAGATCGTCCGCGATGCCCGCGAGCACGGCGTGACGGTGACCGAGGTCGACATCAACCTGTCGGACTGGGACTGCACGCTGTTCCGGGAGCAACAAGAGAACGAAGGGAACGAGCGTCTTTCCGGGGCGGCGCAGCCGAACCCGGAACCGGTGAGCCCCGCTTCTTCCTGCAAGGTGGAACGCTCACCGGCTCCGGGTCTCCGCTTCGGTGCGTCCGGAACGACGTCGTGTCTAGAAAGTGAAGCGGCGGCTGCCCCCTCCACCGCCTCCGGCAGTCTCCCTCCCCCGCTCCGCTGCGCTGTGCAGGGGAGGATCCACCCTCGCCACCTGGATCGCGCCGCCGCCATCCGCGGCGACCACGCCATCCGGCTCGGCTTCCGCCAGGTGAAGGGGCTCGGCGAGGACGACATGCGCCGCCTCGTCGAGCGGCGGGGCGCCGGCTACGATTCGGTGCGCGACCTGTGGCTCAGGGCCGAGTTGACGCCGACGGTGCTGGAGCGGCTCGCCGAGGCCGACGCCTTCCGCTCGCTCGGGCTCGACCGGCGCGAGGCGCTGTGGATCGTGCGCGGGCTGAACCGTGCCGGCGACAAGGACGACCTGCCGCTCCTGCGCGCGCTCAGCCTCACCGAGATCGAGCCACAGGCCCGGCTGCCACCGATGCCGCTGGGACAGCACGTGGTGGAAGACTACCGGCACCTCACCTTGAGCCTCAAGGCCCATCCCGTCGCCTTCGTGCGCGCGCAACTCGGCGATGCGCTCAGGGCGGAGGCGCTCACAACCCATCCGAACGATCGGCGCGTCACCGTGGCCGGGCTGGTGCTGGTGCGCCAGCGCCCGGGCTCCGCCAAGGGCACGATCTTCCTGACGTTGGAGGACGAGACCGGCATCGCCAACATCATCGTGTGGCCGAAGGTCTTCGAGCTGCTGCGCCCGATCGTGATCGGCGCGCGGTTCATCCGCGTGACCGGGCGCCTGCAGCGCGAGGGCGAGGTGACGCATGTCGTGGCCGAGAAGGCCGAGGACGTGACGCGTCTTCTGTCGCTGCTCTCGAGTCTGGGAGGGGACGTCTCGGCGCTCGCACGCGCCGACCACGTCAGGCGGCCGCTGCTGCCGCCGCGCGTGCGCCGCTGCGAACCGGAGGCGATGCCGGGGCTTTTCGCGGCGCTTTCACCGCCGGCGAGCGAGGCCGCGGCCCTCCGGCAAGTTCTGCCGAAAGGCCGCAATTTCCAGTAGGATCAGCGATGGCCGCCGCCACCGCCGTG
>CAZZWW010000135.1:0-7661 GCA_964657815.1 Vulcanimicrobiota bacterium
GGTAGGCGCCCTGCGCCACGTCGTAGTCGCCGGCGTACTTCTGCTTCTCCTCGATCGAGGTCGACAGCGTCGTCAGCGCCTGGCGCCGCGCGTTCTGCTGCTGCTTGACCTCGAGGTCGGCCTTCTTGCTGGAGACGTCCGCGTTGGCCATGTCGAGGGCGATCTTGTAGTCGATCTTGTCGATCACGTAGAGGAGGTCGCCCTTGTGGACGAACTGATTGTCCTGGGCGTGCAGCTCGGTGATCTGGCCGGCGACCTGCGGCGCGATCTGCGCGACCTGGACCCGCACTTGCCCGTCGCGCGTCCACGGCGAGACCATGTAGTGCGCCCACAGCCCCCAGACGGCGACGGCCGCGGCGAGCACCAGGAGACTCGTCAGGATGACGCGAAAGACGCGGCGCGCTCGGTTGAACATCGGCTCACAGGAACAGGTTGAGGGCGGCGAGAAGGCAGAGATAGATCGCACCTTCCGCCAGCAGCGGATGCCAGAACCACTTGTCGAAATGGAGATGGACCAGCACCAGCCGGATCGGCAGGAACAGCACGCCGGCGATCAGCGCGAACTTGACGAAGGGCGAGATGAGCAGCCCGGCGACGACGAACTCTCTCATATCTTGCGCCTGAGCAGGTTGACGTGGGCGAGGAGGCGCAACTCGCTCGAGGTGGCGAGCGCCGTTCCGTAGAGCCCGGCGGCGGCGTGCACGATCGCGATGGCGCCCTCGTCGGTACGCCCGTCCGCCGCGCGCAAATACTCGCTGGCGAGCGCGAACGTCTCCTCGGGCGACAGGCTCGGCAGGATGTGCCGTGCCCGCGCATCGAGGTCCGGAGCGACGGCCCCGCGCGCGTGATCGAGGTGGCGCCAGGTTCGCCGCACCGCGAGGTTCAGGTTTCCGACGTCGACCATGCGCTTCATCGTGTTGCGCCGCGCGAGGGTGGGCGCATCGTGGCCCTGCCATGTCTTGAACTGCGCCAGGCGATCGTACTGCAGGCTGGCGCGCGGCTGTTCGAGTTTGTGCCGGTCGGCGAGTGCGCCGCGTAGCGCCTTGCCGATCGCCAGCGCGATGCGCAGCCGCCGCGCCGCCGGCTGCACCGGCAGGATGAGCTGGAACGCGAGGAAGATCGAGACGCCCGAGACGACGAGCATGGTCGCCGTCTGCACGAAGGCGTTCGGGTCGAGCGTCTGCACGTTGGCCGGCGAAATCTGGACAATGGTCTGCACGCCGAAGATCAGCCCGGCACCGCCCATGCCGATCTTGATGAACCAGCAGATCGCGACCACCAGCGGGGCCAGAGAGATGATGAAGAGGGGATAGCCGCTGAGGATCGGAAAGAGGACGAACGCGTAGAACGTGCCCGCGATCGCCACGGCCGGCATGCCGAGGAGCGCCGTCTTGCCCATGACGTTGGGGTCGGGCTGCACCGCGCCGAGCGACACGAAGACCGCGGTGAAGAGGATGGCGGTGGCCGTGTCGGCGATGCCCGACCACACCGCCAACACCGCGACGATCCCGAGCGCGACGAGGACGCGCACGGCATTGAGGACGACGGCGAACCAGTCCTGGTGCACGTCCACCGCCACGTCGCGCCGGGGTGCCCAGCCCATCCGCAGCGCGCGCATGCCGTCACGCACGTGGCCGAGGCACGACAGCATGAAGTGCAGCCGCTCGAGCACATAGGCCTCGGGCATCGTCAGCGTTCCGGCCGCGATCGCCGGGCGTCCCAGCGCCTCGATCTCGCGCTGGCACTTTTCGGGGTTCTGCACGCGCAGCGCCTTGCGCGCGACGACGAGAGCGCTCTCGACGATCCGTGACGGCTCCTCGAGCCGGCCAAGCCCGGCACCGACCGCCTGGATGGCCGAGATCGTCTCGAAGAGGCCGAGCAGGGCGCTCCGGGCTCCCTTCGCCCGGTTGCGTCCGTTGGACTTCTCCGGCGCGGCGAAGCTGATCTCGGAGCGCAGCGGCATCAGGCGCGCGGAGAGATCGATGCAGGTCGAGGCGTCCGGCGGCCTGCGCTCGTCGATGGCCTTCAGCGCGAGCGCGGCGATGTCCACCGTCGCCTCCCGCAGCTTCGAGATCAGCGAGCGTGACGATTCCGCCGTGGCGAGGAAGGCATTGGTGACGGCGATCGCCACGATGCCGACCACGACCGCCGCGACGCGGTTGATCGAGGCCGAGAAGACCTGGTCGGGGGAGTTGATGTTGGAGATCGACACGATCGCGATCGTGTAGCCGGCCAGGATGCAGGCGTAGGAGCGGAAGTCGCGCAGGATGCTGCCGAACGCCGTCTCGATCGCCATGACGACGGCGAAGCTCGCGAGCAGCATCGTGCGATCCTGCGGGAACAGCGCCGTCAAGATCGTCGCCACGACCACGCCGATGATCGTCGCGGCGAAGCGGTAGATCGACTTCGACAGCACCATGCCCTGCGCCGGCTGCGCCAGGATCAGCACGCAGACGCCGGCGCTCGAGGCGCCCTCGAGCTGGAGCCAGAAGGCGGCGTAGAAGCCGATCGCCAGGGCGACCCAGGTGCGGAAGGCGAACCAGGTCGTGCCTTCGGGCCAGGGGATCGACGGCAGCTTGAAGAAGGGCTTGCGCCCGCTCTTCGGAGACACGGAGATGACGGCGGTCAGGCGAAGCTCCTCGCTGCGATCGTCAGACCGTTCTCCTATCACGCCTGACGCCGCCGAGATGCTGCCGTAAGAAGAGCGACTTCTCCTTCAGAGCGCGAGCTCGACCCGGATCGGCACGTGGTCGGAGGGCTTGTCCTCGGCGCGACGGTCCTTGTCGATGGTGACGCCGACGAGGCGGTCGGCGGCCTGCGGCGAGAGCAGCAGGTGGTCGATGCGGATGCCCTTGTTCCGCTGCCAGGCGCCGGCCTGATAATCCCAGAACGTGTAGAGCCCGGCCTCGTCCGTCGTGGCGCGCAGCGCGTCCGTGAGGCCGAGGTTGACCAGCGCGCGGTAGCGTTCGCGGGTCTGCGGCAGATACAGCGCGTCGCCGACCCAATTGCCCGGCTCGTAGACGTCGTCGGGTCCGGGGATGACGTTGTAGTCGCCGGCCATGACGAGGGGCTCCTCGTAGGCGAGCAGGGCGCGGGCGCGGGCGTGAAGCCGGTCCATCCAGGCGAGCTTGTAGCCGTATTTGTCTGTGTCGGGCGGGTTGCCGTTGGGCAGGTAGAGGCAGCAGACCCTCACCGGCGGTCCGTCGGTGGTGACCACGGCCTCGATGTAGCGAGACTGCACGTCGGCCTCGTCGCCCGGCAAACCGGGCGTGGGCTCCATCGGCCGCTTGGACAGGATCGCGACGCCGTTCCAGCTCTTCTGCCCGTGGACGGCGACGTTGTAGCCGGCCGCCTCGATCTCGAGCCGGGGGAACTGCTCGTCCGTGCACTTGATCTCCTGAAGACAGAGAACGTCGGGCGACACCTCGCCCAGGTAGCGCAAGAGGTTGTCGAGGCGCATTCGCACCGAGTTGATGTTCCAGGTCGCGATCTGCACGGGGCTCTCCACCGCGCCTCAGCCGAGCGCGGCGCGCCAGCTGTACAGGCTGAGCGCCGGGTGGAAAACCGGGTCGTCTCGCAGCACGTGTCGCCAGCGCTCGACGAACACGGCGCGCTGGTCGCCGTACTTGTCCAACCGGCGGAAGGTGGCGCCGCCGCGGCTGAAGCTCTCCTCGTGCATGAGGTGTACGGCGGGATCGACGACCGTCTGCCAGCCGCGGGCGTTGAGCTTGAAGCAGAGGTCGATGTCCGAGAGTTCGATGGGCAGGTGCTCGGCATCGAAACCGCCGACCGCCTCGAATTTTTCCCGCGCCACCGCGAGGCAGGCTCCGGTGACGGCCGAGACCTCGTGCAGGACCTGGTTGCGCCCGGCCCAGCCGGGGTCGTCGCCCGGTGCCGGTGCGCCGAAATGGCCGGCGCTGCCGCCCATGCCGGCGAGCACGCCGACGTGCTGGAGCCGGCCGTCGGGATAGGTGAGCCGCACCCCGACGGCGCCGATGTCCGGCTCCAGAACATGAGCCACGAGCCGCTCGAGCCAGCCGTCGCTCAGGACCTCCATGTCGTCGTTGAGAAAGACGAGCACGTCCTCGCGGGACCACGTCGCCGCCTCGTTGCACAAGGCCGAGAAGTTGAAGGGACCCGGCCGTGGCAGCACCTCGATCTCGGGTGTCGTGGCGAGGTCGGACAGAACGGCGGCGGCCGGACCGCCGGCATCGCCGTTGTCGACCACGACGAGGCGGTAGGTCCCGGGCGTCGTCTTCGCCCGGATGCTCGCCGCCAGGCGGGTCAGCAGCGCAGGCTGATCGCGCGTCAGGACGACGATGGCCGCCCTCTTTGTCCGCCGCCGCGGCCGAATGGAGGTCGCTTGCGGCTGGGGCGCCGCGGCAGGAGCGCAGCCGGCGAGAAGGATTCGGCGCAGCGCGAGCGGTACGACGCCGGCTGGCACCGGCCATGCGCCGCCTCGCAGGACGGCCTCGAGCTCGGCCGGCGTGAACAGAGAGGGTGCGGCGAAGACCGCTCGTCCGAGATAGGGCAGGGCGGCCGCGAGCCGCGGGCTCCATCCCGGCTTCAGACGCGGGCGATCACCGGCCATCTCGTCGCCATAGGCCATCCGCGCGGCGGGCTCGCGGGCGCGACGCTCGGCGACGATCGCGAGTGCTTCGGGACGAAGCCTCGTCCCGGCGGCGACAACGCCAAACCAGCAGTCATCGGAGAGTAACGTGGCCATCGCGTCCGACGCGGACGCGACGAACGCCACCCGGACATCCTGGTCCAACCTCGCGGGGGACGTGCCAATGACCAATGCGGACCAGCGCGGGACGTGTTGGCTTCGGAGGCTGTCCAGCGTGCGCTTCAGCGCGCCCGCCTCGCCGTTGGCCACGAGCACGACCACGCGGACCGGCGGCACCTCGGCCCAATTGATGCGAGCACCATCCAGGCCTTCGAGCTCGAGCGGGCGGCTGCGTCGCGCGGACCATGCCGAGAAGCTCTCGAGCGGATGCGCGCCGATCGCCCATGCGAGGTTATGATCCGACTCCGGACCCCAGCCTATCAGCTTGGTCAGCAGGGCGCTGCGCGCCGGACGCGGCGCGCGGCGGAGCCCCTCGACGAGCAAGGCCGGCCACATGCGGCGCTCAACGGACTCGATGCGGAAGCCGAAGCAGCCGGGGCGGTCCGTGGGGCTCACGTGAATATGCGTCGTGCCGGCGGGCACCCGTCCGGTCCACATCGCCGCCGCCTCGAGCGGCGCCGGCGCAATGACCTCGGAGACCACGCGCTCGTGCTGAAGGAAGCGCAGCACGGGACGAGCCGGAGCGTCCCAGACGGACGCTCGGTAGGTGATCGTGGCGAAGGCGCCGGCCAGCCCGCGCGTGCCCGGCCACAAGAGTGCGAGCCACGGTTCTCCGCCGGTCGCAACGAACGCGTCGTCGCCGAGGCTCGTGACATCCCTTACGGGAACGAGTTCGAATTGGACTGTCGTCAATCCGAGATCAGAGACGATGGTCGAGCACGGACGCCGTGATCACCGCGCCGCTCGACCAGGTCATGAAGCTGACGAGCAACACGAAGAGGAGGTCCACGTAGCGTTCCGGGAACGAAAAGTCCTGCGGCAGGGTGGGGGGCACGAACACCGCGAGATAGATGGACTGCCTGATCGAGGAGAGACGTGCCCGTTCGAGGCCCTGCCGGGCGAACTCGAACATCTTCTCGGAGAAGACCTTCTTGAGTTCGAGTTCCTCGAACCGCGCCATCGTCGCGGCCATGTTGTGCGAGACCTGCTTGTCGCCGGCCATTTGGTTCTGCAGTTCGGTCACATGGGTATTGATGCTGTCGAGACGGGCCTTGATGCCGTTGATGCCTGGCGCGTTCGCACCCTGGGCACGCTGCATCACGTAGAGCTTCCCTTCGGTCTCGATCTTGTCACCCATCAGCTGAAGCAGCAGCTGGCCGGTCGACCTCGCGGACTCCACAGGATCGATGAGATGCTGCGAATTGCGGAACGACGTGAGGTCGGCCAGGGCGAAGCGCACGCTGCCCTCGCTGCGGCGCACCTCGTCCTCGGCGAGCCGCGTCTGATCGGCCTGCATCTTCAGGTTCAGCGAATTGGCGAGCGTCTCGCTGGCGGCGAGGATGGCTTTCGTCAGGTCGAGCGCGTCCTGGCGGCGAAAGGCGCTTGCCGACACTTGCACGATGCCGGAGGAGGTCTCGACGTAGACGCTGACCATCCTGTTCCAGTATTTCGTCAGGTCTTCTGCGGTCGCGTCAGCGGGGAGGCGCGCCCAGAAGTCGGCCTCGGGCCGCTGGAAGACCGCGCGGACGTCGACCTGCCGTGAGATCTCCTCGATCGCGGCGCGACTGTGGATGTAGCTGGCGATAATGCCGGCATCCTCGCCGGCGAGGTTCGGACCGCCGGCCAGCAACGACATGGCTCCTCCACCGATCCCGCCAGCGTCCCCGGCGACACCGTCCGCCCCCGACGGTGCCTCGGCACTGCGCACGGCGAAGCGCGTCTCGGCGACATACTGATCGCTCGCGAAGGCGAACAGGTAGGTCCCCGCCGCCACGGCCGGCAGCACTGCGACGATGATGAACGACAGGATGATCATCATTCGCACACGGCTGCGCGGCTCGACGATCTGGTCCGGCAGAGTCCGAAGATCGGTGGTCGGAACGGCCACCTCGCGCCCCTTGGCGCGGCGAAACGGCGTCAGGGCACGTCCGACCAGGGACGAGCGCGGCGCTTCGACCGGCACGGCGCGGGCCTGGACCGGGGTCTCTTCCGCCACCAGTTCGATCTCGGGCTCGCGATCACGGACGTCGGTCATGGGGCACCGTCTCCTCTGCCGCCGTCGAAATCACGCATTCGCCGCCTCGAAGGCGCCTGTGAGAGAATGGAAGACCTCCAGGTCTTTCTCTAGGATTCCTTCAATATCATGGTTCTGGCGAAGGCGCTCGCCCAGTTCGATGATGCGCGGATATTCGTTGATCGGAGGAATGCGGGCGGCGGCCACGCCGAGCATATCGGCAAGGCCGGCCGCGAATCCGCTGCCTTGCGAGCGCAGGCCGAGGAGTTCGAACGAAGCCAGGGCGTCGAGCGCGGCGGCAACCGCCGAGTGGTTCGGCATATCGTCGGGCGTCGCTCCCGTCAGTTGGCGGACGAGCGGGTTCGAAAGGATGACGGACACGTCGGCGGCAGCCCGCCGAAAGAAGCGTTTGCAGAACGTATCGTCGAAGGCGTCCCACTCGCCGAGCGCCTCGATCACAGGCGCGAAGATCAACGCGTCGCGTTCGCCCAGGATCTCTTCGGCGCGGGATCCGATGTTCTTGAGAAGAATGAGCCGCTCGGCGAGTTCACAGTATGGATCGCGCAAGATACCGACCGTCTTGACGCCTCGCGCAAGATAGATTTCGTAGCCTTTGTATTGAAGCCGACCACTGATGTAGGCAGACTTACTATTGAGGTTGAAAACCTGATTTGCAGTCTCGCGTCCGAACCTGTCGATTCCCTTGTACCAGAATTGAAATTGGCTCTTCACCGCTTCGTCGACCCGCCATAGCGGCAAAAGATGGGTCTCGAAGCGAAAAAGCTCCATGTCCGTCGCTTCCGCAGGACGGCGGCGGTAGACGAGGACGTCGTGCGAAGCTTCGACGATCTCGAGATC
>CAZZWW010000136.1:0-7583 GCA_964657815.1 Vulcanimicrobiota bacterium
TCGCGGGTGCACATGAAGGCCTTGCCCTTCCACTCGCCGCCGCGCTCGTCCATCGCGTAGGCGTAATAGAACTGCGCCGCAAGCGCGCCGCGCACGAGCGTCTCGCACCCATTGGGCTTGACGTTCCACCAGCCCTCGCTGACCCAGGCCTCGCCGTCGGTGTAGGCCAGCGCGATGGAGACGCGACTGGCCGTGTTGTTGCAAAGGCGGAAATCCGCGCGCGCCGGGCTCGTCACGGCGATCACGGCGAACGCCGCGCCCGCTGCGGTGTAGAGGGTCTTTGTCACGACGAGATCACTTTCAGACGACAGAAGCGCGGCTTTGTCGAAAGCAAATGAGCCACCAGCATGACGCGCGACGGCATGCCGGGCGGACGGGCCGTAAGCGGGGGAGGCGAGACGAAGATATGAGCACGAACGAGGCGACGGCTGCCAGGATGGCGGACGACCTGGCCTGGGCTCCCGTCGAGCGCATCGCCGGTGCGAACGACGCTGGCGTTCTGTTTCTCTGCGACCACGCCTCCAACGCTCTGCCGCCCGCCTACGGCACGCTGGGATTGCCGGAGGCGCAGCTCGCCCGGCACATCGGCTACGACATCGGCGCCGCCTGGGTCACGCGCCGCCTCGCCGCGCGGTTCGGCGCGCCGGCGGTGCTCACCACCTTTTCGCGCCTGCTGATCGACCCCAACCGCGGCGCCGACGACCCGACGCTTGTGATGCGGCTCAGCGACGGCGCGATCGTGCCCGGCAATGCCGACGCCGACGATGCCGAGATCGCGCGGCGCACCGCCCTGTACTGGCGCCCCTACCGCGAGGCGGTCGGAGAGGCCGTCGAGGCGATGAGCGGCGGCGGCAGCACGCCCGCGGTCGTCGCCGTGCACTCCTTCACCGACAATTGGAAGGGCATCCCGCGTCCCTGGGAGATCGGGGTTCTGTGGGACACCGACCCACGCTTTGCCGTGCCGCTGATGGACGGCTTGCGCGACGTTGGCTTCAGCGTCGGCGACAACGAGCCCTACGACGGTGCGCTGCGCGGCGACACGCTCGACGAGGAGGTCACGCGCCGCGGCATCGCCGGGCTGCTGGTGGAGGTGCGCCAGGACCTGATCCGGGAAGAGGGCGCGGCCTACGCCATGGCCGACCGGCTCGCCGACGTGCTGGCCCCGGTGCTGGCGCAGCCGGAGCTTCACGAGCCGGCCTTCATCCGCTCCCGCACCGGGCGGCATGGTTGAGGAACGCGAGCGTGGCGGCCCGTCCGCCCAAACCCTTCCGCTTGACGCCGGGCGTGCCCCATAGCATGCCCGCGCGCTCTTTCTTCGAGCCGCGGGGACCATCATGACGCAGGACATCGCCGAGAGCGGGGTCGCCGCCGAGGAGCTGAAGCAGTTCGTCGAGCGCATCGAGCGCCTCGAGGAGGAGAAGAAGGCGATCGCCGACGACATCAAGGACGTCTTCGCCGAGCTCAAGGGCCGCGGCTTCGACGTCAAGGCAGTGCGGGCTATCCTGCGCATCCGCAAGCAGGATCATTCCGAGCGCCAGGAGCAGGAGGCCATCCTCGAGCTCTACATGAGCGCGCTCGGCATCACCTAGCCGCCCGCGCTCGGCGGTGCGAGTGCTCCTCGTCGGGGCCACCGGTGCCTTCGGCAGCCGCCTCGCTGGGCATCTCGCGGGCATTGCCGGGCTCGACCTCGTGCTCACCGCACGCGCGTTGCCGCCGCTGGAGCGGCTGTGTGCGACACTCGCGCCCGGAGCCGCCGCGACCCTTTCCGTCGCCGCCTTCGACCGGGCGTGCCCCGACCTCGCCGCGCTGGCGCCGGACATCGTGGTCGACGCCGCCGGTCCTTTTCAAGGGGGCGATACGGTCCTCACCCGCGCGGCGATCGCCGCCGGCGCGCACGCCATCGACCTGGCCGACGCTCGCGCCTACGTCGCCGCCTTCCCGGCGGCGCTGGACGGCCCGGCCAAAGCCCGCGGCGTGCTCGCCGTCGCCGGCGCCAGCTCCACGCCGGCCCTGTCCCACGCCGTCCTCGACGAACTCGTCGCCGGCTGGCGCGCCGTGGATACCATCCGCGTCGCGATCCTGCCCGGCGCACGTGCGCCGCGGGGCCTCGCCGTCATGCAGGCGATCCTGTCCTGGACCGGCCGGCCCGTGCGCGTCTTCCGCGACGGCGGCTGGGGCGAGGCGCCGGGCTGGTCCGGGCCACGCCGCCTGTACGTGCCGGGGCTGAGGGCGCGCTTCGCCTCGCTCTGCGAGACGCCCGACCTCGACCTCCTGCCGGCGCGCTTCGCCGTGCGCCGCGAGGCCTTGTTCCTCGCCGGCCTCGAGGTGCCGGCGATGCACCTCGGGCTCTGGCTGCTGTCGTGGCTGGTGCGCCTGGGCCTAGTCCGCAGCCTGGTCCCGGCCGCGCGCTGGCTGCGCGGCGCCGCCGGCCCGCTCTCGGTGCTCGGCAGCGACCGCGGCGGCATGCTGGTCGAGGCCGACGGGTGCGACGGTGAGGGCCGCCGCATCCGCGCCCGCTGGAGTCTCGTCGCCGAGCAGGGCTGCGGCCCGCACATCCCCGGCGCGCCGGCCGCGGCGCTGGTGCGTGCGCTGCACGAGGGCAGGGAGACCCGAACCGGCGCGCGGGCGTGCGTCGGCCTGCTGACACGCGACGCCATCCTCGCCGAGCTGGCAGGCCTGCCGGTGACCACCCGCACCGACGAGAGCTTCCCCGACGATCCCGCCCTGTTCCGCCGCCTGCTCGGGCGGCGCTTCGACGCGCTGCCCGCGCCGGTACGTGCCGTGCACGGCGCACCGGGCGTCTTCGCCGGACGAGCCGTCGCGCGCACGGGTCGCAGCCTCGTCGCCCGGGCATCGTGCCGGCTGCTCGGCCTGCCGAGGTCGGGGCTCACCTCCGCCTCCGTCGAGATCGTCCGTGACGGCGACGCCGAGATCTGGAGCCGTCGCTTCGGCGCCGGCACCTTCCGCACCCGCCTCGCCCCGACCCGTCACCTCGGGCTGTTCGACGAGATCGTCGGCCCGCTCCGCCTGCGCTTCGATCTCCGCCCCACGGAGGCCGGCGTGTGCTGGCGCCTCGTCGGCTGGCGCCTCGGTCTGCTGCCGCTACCGTCCGCCCTCGCCCCGCGCGTGCTCGCCCGCGGCGGGACCAGGGGCGATGGCTACGGCTTCACCGTCGTTGTGGCGCACCGCCTTCTCGGCCTCGTCTTCGCCTACCGCGGCCGCCTTGACGGCTCGGCCTCCTTGTCGAGCAGACGGCGCTTACGCTCCACGCCCCAGGCGTAGCCCGACAAGCTGCCGTCGCTGCGCACCACCCGATGACACGGGGTCGCGACGGCGATGCTGTTGGCCGCGCAGGCGCCGGCCACCGCCCGGACCGTCTTCGGCGCGCCCATCGCTTTCGCGACCTCCGCGTACGACATCGTTCGTCCAGCCGGGATCGTCCGGAGAACCTGCCAGACCCGCTGCTGGAAGGCGGTCCCGCGGATGTCGAGCGGGAGGTCGGACGCAACGTCTGGAGCCTCCACGAGACCGACCACGCGGGCGACGAGATCCTCGTAGCCCCGATCGCCTCCCACGATCGTGGCGCGCGGAAAGCGGTCCTGAAGATCACGGGCGAGCGTGTCCGGATCGTCTCCCATCAAGATCGCCACGACGCCTCGAGCGCTCGCGGCGACGAGGATTTCGCCGAGCGACGACCTGCCGACCGCGAAACGGATCTCCTCGTCCATGCCGCCGGCGCGGTAGCGTTTCGGTGTCATCCCGAGCATGGCGCTGGTGTTGGCGTAGAAGCGGCCGCTGGAGTTGAAGCCGGCATCGTAGAACGCCTCGGTCACGGTCCTCGACCGTAGCAGGCCTTCGCGGACGCGGTCGGCGCGCTGCGCGACCGCGTAGTCCCTCGGGGTCACACCCGTCGCCGCCTTGAAGACGCGGTGGAAGTAGCCGGGGCTGAGGTCGGCCTCTGCCGCCAGCGTCGCGAGCGACGGGGCGTCCTCGCTCCGTTCGATCCTGCGGCACGCCTTCGCCACCAGCGCGATGGTGTCGGAGCCGGGTGCGGGCTCGTCCGGCCGGCAGCGCCGACAGGCCCTGAATCCTATCGCGCGGGCGTCTTCGCGAGTCTCGTGGAAGGCGACGTTGCGCGGGTTGGCCGTCCGCGAAGGGCACGAGGGTCGGCAGTACACGCCCGTCGTCGCGACCGAATACCAAAAGGATCCGTCGGCGGTGCGGTCCCTGGCGAGAACCTTCGCCCATCTTGGATCGGTCGAGCTGGCCATCCCGGGTTCGTCGCTTCGAAGGTCGTGTCTCATGTCGGTCCCGCACTGCTGTGTCATGGCACGAGAGTGAAGCCCCAGGTCCGTCGACGCACTCCGGCTCTTGCTCTCCAATCGCTCATCAGCGTTTCCGGCCAGGGGCGGCTTTTCTCGGCACGGGACACGGCTCGACAGCGCAGGCTGACCAATCACGGCGACATCGCCGCCGCGTCCGCCGCGGCTCAGCCCGGCGCCACGCACAGTGCGATCGGCGAAGGCGCACCTATCTAACCAGCGACCCGCCGCGATGCGCGGCCTCGTACCGGAGCCACCATGCCCACCGACGCCTCAGTCCTCTTCCAGCCTCTCAAGGTCGGCGACACCGAGATCAAGAACCGCATCGTCATGGCGCCACTGACGCGCAACCGTGCCACGCACGGCAACGACGCGCCCAACGACCTCAACGTCGAATACTACACCCAGCGCGCCGGCGCCGGGCTCATCGTCACCGAGGCGACGCAGATCAGCCGGCAGGGCCAGGGCTACATCTACACGCCGGGCATCTATTCCGACGCCCAGGTCGAGGGCTGGACAGCCGTGGTGAAGGCGATCCACGCCGCCGGCGGCAAAGTCTTCCTGCAGGCCTGGCACGTCGGGCGCATCTCCCACACCAGTCTGCAGCCCGACGGCGGCAGGCCGGTCGCGCCCACCGCGATCCAGGCCGAGGGCGTCAAGACCTACATCGAGACCGGCATGGTCGACGTTTCCAAGCCGCGAGCGCTCGAGACGGGCGAGATGGCCGGTATCGTCGCCGACTACCGCCGCGCCTTCGAGAACGTGAAGCGCGCCGGCTTCGACGGCGTCGAGGTCCACGGCGCCAACGGCTACCTGCTCGACGAATTCATGAAGAGCGAGACCAACCAGCGCACCGACAGCTACGGCGGCTCGGTCGAGAACCGCTGCCGGCTCACGCTCGAGGTCGTCGATGCCGCCATCGCCGTGCTCGGCAAGGGCCGCGTCGGCATCCGTCTGTCGCCGGCGCCGGTGCAGGGCGCCAAGGACGCCGATCCGCAGGCGACCTTCGGCTATCTCGTCGCCGAACTTGGCCGCCGCGGCATCGCCTACGTCCACGTCATCGAGGGCGTCACCCAGACCAACCGCGACGCCGTCGTCGACTGGGTCGCGCTGCGCGAGGCCTTCGGCGGAACCTACATCGCCAACAACCTCTACGACCGCGAGACGGCGATCGACGCGGTGAAGGCGGGCAGGGTCGACGCGGTGTGCTTCGGCCGCGCCTTCATCTCGAACCCGGACCTGCCCGAGCGCCTTCGCACCGGCGCCCCGCTCTCCCAGGATCACAAGGAGACGTGGTACGGCGGCGACGCCAAGGGCTATACCGACTATCCCAGCCTGGGTGCGGCCGAGGCTGCGGAGTAGGGTCGCGGAACAGCCGTCCCGTTTCGGCACGGATCGGGCCTCGCGCCTAACCCGTCGTTAACCATGAAACGCTAACCCTCGACGAAGGCCCACCGCTTCGTCGAGGGAAAGAACCTGCCGCGTCCGTCGCTCCTTCGCGTCTTCATGGCCGCGGCGCTCGTCGTCGCGCCGAGCGCGCGCGCGCAGGATGCGGGGTTGCGCAGCACCGCAGGCGGCGACCTCGGCGGCTTCCCGACCTCGGCAGCCGACGCGCCGACACTGGTGCCCGACCGCAATGCGCCGCCCTCGATCGTCGCCGCGCCGACCGACGCCGACGACGTCACGCCGCCGACGAGCACGCAGAACCAGTCCGACCCCAACGATCCGAACTTCGCGCGACCGCGGCTGCGCAAGGGCAAGCTCTATTCACCCACCCTCAAGAGCAACCCGCCGCTCACGGCGCTGGTGCCGTACCGCACTTCCGTGCGTCCCTTGCGAGGCGCCGCCGCCGTCGCGGCGCGAAGCCCGCAGCGAGCAGGCATCTCGCCCAACACCCCGCCGAGCCCCGCGCCCAACCCGGCGCCGCCGGCGCGCGACCTGCTTTATCCGCTGTTGCCCGGCCCGACCTTCGCCGCGATCCCGTTCGCGGCGCGCAACTCGCCGCCGGCGCTCGCCGAGAGCGACGCCTTCGCGCCGACCGGCGTGCGCGTCGGCGACCTGCGGCTGCTGCCGTTCGTCGAGGGCAGCACCGGTTTCCAGAGCAACCCCAACCAGGTGACGACGGGCGTCAGGTCCTCGGCCGAATTCCGCATCGATGCCGGCACGGCGATCGACTCCGACTTCGCCAACCACAGCCTGACCGGCAACGTGCGCGCCGGCTATTCGCTGTTTCCCTCGAACAGCAACGCCAACCGCCCCGACATCAGCGCGGTGCTCGACGGGCGCATCGACGTCACCCGCGACACCAAGATCAACACCGAGGCGAGGCTCGTGGTGATGACCCAGACTCCCGGCTCGCCGCTGCTCGCGGTGCCCAACAGCGTCTTCATCACGGGTCGGCCGCTGATCACCTCGGAGGGCGTCACGCTCGGCGCCTCGCAGCAGTTCGGGCGGGTCAATCTCGACCTGCGCGGCACGTTCGACCGCACGCAATACGGCGACGCCACCCAGTCCGACGGCTCGATCTTCCGCTACAGCCAGGACAATTACAACGATTACGGCGTGGTCGCGCGGGCCTCCTATGAGCTGACGCCGGGGATCGTCCCCTTCGTCGAGACCGGGTTCGACGCCCGCGTTCGCGACAGCGACGTCGACCTCTCCGGCTACCGGCGCGACTCCCGCGGCGTGCTCGCCCGGGCCGGTTCCGCCTTCGAGTTCTTCGGCCATTTCACCGGCACGTTCTCCGCCGGCTATGCCGACCGACACTACGACGACCCGCGCCTGCCCAACCTCAATGGGCCCACGGTCGATGGCTCGCTGATCTACGCCTTCTCGCCGCTGACCACGGTCACGCTGCGCGCCAGCACCACGCTGTCCGAGACGACACTGGCCGGCGCCTCGGGCGCGGTCTCACGGCTGGTCAGCCTGGAGGTCGCCCACGTCTTCTTCCGCCATTTCACCATCAGCGGCATCGCCACCTATCAGCCCAACGAGTACCAGGGCGTCGCGGTGCAGGAGGCCTTCACGCAGTTCACGCTGAAGGGGGCCTACGCCTTCAATCGCGAGGTGCAACTCATCGCCAGCGCCTCGCAGCAGAACCTGCAGTCGAGCCTCCTCGGCTCCGGATTCAAGGATTCGATCTTCCTCGTCGGCGTGAGGCTGCAGCGCTGAGGCCGGCGATTTTTTAAGGAAGGCCGTTGACATGTCTTTATGGTGGGGCTTATACGGTGTCCATCGACGGCGGCGTTGCCCTTGTGGCGA